>NZ_JBXEJO010000042.1:0-89092 GCF_056837965.1 Bradyrhizobium ferriligni | reverse complement strand
CGATCGAGGACAGGATCAGCGTCACGGCTTCCGCCTTCACCGGCATGCCGTCGCGGAATTTGCCCATCAAGGTCTCGCCGGCATGCGCCAGCGCCTCGAGCCGCGGCAGCCCGAGGAAGCCGCAGGTGCCCTTGATGGTGTGCACCAGGCGGAAAATATTATCCAGGATCTTCGCGTTGTTCGGATCCTGCTCGAACTGCACCAGCTGGTTGTCGACCGTATCCAGGCTCTCGCTGCTCTCCGTCAGGAACTCGCGCAACAGATCGTCCATGGATAGGTCCCCTCAAGGTGCTACGGAACGCTCGCCTTGCACCGATAACTTGGCCGGCTTCACGGCGACGTTAATTTTGCCGTCCGTGCAAATACGGACGATGAAGCCCCTCAGCAGTTCGACGACGCATCACGACATCACGGCCAGTCTCACAAGGACAGGTCCTTACCACCCGGACGGGAAAGAGGCCGTTCCATCGCTCATCGCAATTTGAACTAATTGGAGTTGAGGACCGCTAAGTCATGCGAAACGTTCGCGACATCTCGACCGCCTGGATCAGAACGCGATCGCCCTTTGGTTGAAGCCGGCAGGATGGTTAAGCACAACCAAAGCAAAAGGCGGCGGAGTTTCCTCCGCCGCCTCGATAGTCGATGTCTGTCGCGGCTACGCTTAGCGGAGCAGCTGCAGAACGCTCTGCTGCGACTGGTTGGCCAGCGCCAGCGCGGACACTGCGATCGACTGACGGGTCGACAGCGCCTGGCTGTTGGCCGCTTCCTCGTTGGTGTCGGCCAGCGTCAGGTTGGACGAGCCGGTCTGCAGCACGTTGATCAGGTTCTTCGAGAAGTCCTGGCGGATCTGCACGATCGACAGGTTCGAACCGAGGGTCGAAGCCTGGGTGCGCAGCAGGCCGCTCGCGCTGTTCAGCGTCTTCAGCGTGGCGTTGGCCGAAGCGTTGTCCACGAAGTCCGTGCCGGCGGTCAGCTTGGTGAGGTTGAGGCCGGTGGCGTCGAAGGTCACGCCCTGGATCTTCAGCGTCGAGGAGCCCGTCTCGTTGAAGGTCAGCTTGAGCTGATCGCCGTTGAGCAGGTTGATGCCGTTGTACGACGCGTCCTGGGCGGTCGTGGTGATCTGGTCCAGGATGTTGTTGTACTGGTTGACCAGGTTGGCGCGGTTCGCCAGCGCAGTTGGGTCCTGCACCGGAGCGCTGCCCGTGAGGCCGTTGAACAGCTTGCCGGCGCCGGCCGCCGTGCCACCAATCGTGCCGATGGTCGCCGAAGCAGCATCGTTGGTGGTGCTGATGGTGAGCGCACCGGCCGCGCTGAGCGAGGCCTGCAGGTTGTTGGCCGCGAGTGCGGCGTTCAGGTCGTTGAGGGACTTCACCTTGCCGGCACCGGTGCCGAAGGTGATGTTGGTCGCAGTGCCGTTGCCGGTCGCGCCGATGGTCAGCGTGAGCGTGTCCAGCGGGCTCGCGCCGGCCGTGCCGTTTGCGGTCGCGGTCGCACCGGCCGGGAGGCCGAGCTGCGTCGCGTCGCCCGAGCTGAACGTACCGACCGTGAGCGAGTCCGCCGCGCCGGCGGTGTTGGTGCTGGTCAGGACCAGCTTGCCGGTGCCGTCGATCGAGGCGGCGACCTTGGCGCTGGCGCCGACCTGCGTGTTGATGGCGTCGCGAACCTGGGTGGCGGAGTAGTTCGTGCCCGAGTTCAAGGTCACAGTCTGGCTGTTGATCTGGAACGTCAGGTTCGCGCCGGCCGCGGTGAGGTCGATGCCGGTATAGGCGGCGGTGCTGGTGAGGGTTGCGTTGGTCGGGGTCGCGGTGCCGAGCAGGTTGTCAGCGGTGGCGCCGGGGATCGCAGCGGTCGTCACCGACGACTTCGCGGAATAGCCGACCGCGGCCTGCAGGGCCTGGTTGGCGACCGACTTGGCGCTGTCGACAAGCTTCTGCAGCGAGGTGATGCCGGTGTTGGCGGCCTGCAGCACCTGCACGCCGTTGCCGATGCCGTCCAGCAGGTTGTTGATGTCGCTGGCACGGTTGTCGAGCGACTGCGCCGTGAAGAAGTTGGTCGGATTGTCGAGAGCAGTGTTGACCTTCTTGCCGGTGGACAAGCGGTTCTGCGTGGTGGCGAGCAGGTCAGCGGTCGACTGCAGCGAAAGCAGATTTTGACGGACCGATGCCGAAAGAACGATGCCGGACATACTGGATACCCTTCTGGATAAACACGATTGACGCGACGCCGTAAATTTCGCACGGCGACCCACGCCACACTGGTCCGTCCGCGCTACCCGTTCGTTAAAGGGCTGGTCCGTACAAATACCCAGAATAGCCTTGCCGGTGATTCGACGGGCGGCCGGCGCGATGGCTGACCGCGGCAGCGCGCGTTCGGCGCCGGACCGACGTCATGGCCGCGAATTTCCTGCGCATGTGCAGGACTTGCGACATCCCGGCGCGGCCGCCCCGGCCCGTCGATAGCCGGCGTTGCAAGCCACCACGATGCAAAGTCCGGCGAGGAACAGAGTTAATGGAAATCAATAAATGAGAGACAAAGTCGCGCTCGTATCGCGCGCCGCGCTATACGACGTCGATCACCGGTGCCGGCGGCGGCCACGTCGTCTGCCCTCTAGAGGGTATAGTTTCAACACCACAACCCTTGTGCAATTGGACAGGCAAGCTATGTTCGCAATCATTCCACACGCCAAGAGTAGGTGATGCGAGACCGTAGTGCTCCCGCCCTCGGCAGGAGCACCAATGTCCGCGGTATCGCGCCCGCCCAATCGTCTGTTGCAAGCACTTCCCTCCACGGAGTACGCGCAACTTCATCCCCTTCTCGAAACCGTCGACCTGACCAGGGAAACGGCGCTCGCCGATGCCGGCGCGCCGGTGCAGCGGGTTTATTTTCCGCATGGCGGCGTGGTCTCGATGATGATCAATCTGTCCGACGGGCAATCTGTCGAAATTGCAACCATCGGTCGTGACGGCGCCGTGGGCGCGTCTGCCGCCCTGTACGAGCGGCCGCTGCTTGCCGACGCGATTGTCGTGGTGCCGGGCTCGGCCTCGATGGTGCGGGCGGAGGATTTCCGCGAGGCAGTAGATCGCAGCGCGGATTTCCGGACCCTGGTTGCGCTCTATGAGCAGGCGCTGATGGCGCAGACGCAACAATCCGTCGCCTGCAATGTTTCCCATCCGGTGGAGGCACGGCTGTCACGATGGCTGCTGCGCGCGCGCGATTTGTGCGGCAGCGAGGCGTTGCCGCTAACCCAGGAGATGCTGGCGCAGATGATCGGCGTCCGGCGCAACGCGGTTTCGATTGTCGCACATGGGTTTCAGCAGGCCGGCATCCTGCGTTACAGCCGCGGTCATATCGAGATCACCGATATCGACGCCCTGCGGAAGGCGGCGTGTGAATGTTACACGACGGTCAAGGCGCACGCCGAACAATTGATCGGGCCGGAAGACTGACCGGCGCACCACCCTGCCCCAACTGTGACCGGCCAGACAACGCGGACGTGCGGCGATAGGTCTATTCCTATTGGAACCAAGACATGTTTCCATTGGAACCCTGACGTGCCAGAATAGGTTGCAAGGACGTCCAGCCGCACGTCAGCCCTGGGGCCCAGAGACAAGCTTTGCCGGAAGGCTGGAGGTTGCTTTGGAAACGGTTCCTCGATCACCCAACGGATTTCTGGCGTCGCTCTCGGCAAGCGATTTCGAGTTGATTCGGCCGCATCTGCGGACGGTCGACCTCGCGGCCAATTCGGTCCTGGTCGAGACCGACGAGATGCTCAAGCGGACATACATGCCGCACAAGGGCGTGATCTCGCTGGTGGTCAGGCTCGCAAAAGGCGAGCGCGTGCAGGTCGCGATGGTCGGCCGCGACAGCATCTATGGCGCATTCGCCCCGCTGGTCGAAGGGCCTGTCCTGAACAACGCCACGGTGCTGGTGCCCGGCGTCGCCTCGACCGTGGAACTCGAGCCGTTACGCGCGGCTGCCGGCCAGAGCCCGACGCTTCGCGCGAGATTGATCCGGCATGGGCTCGCCGTCTATGCCCAGATCCAGCAGACGGCCGGCTGCAACGCCGCGCACACCGTGGAGTCACGGCTGGCGCGATGCCTGCTGCACACGCGCGATCTCTCCGGCAGCAACAAGATCGTCCTGACGCAGGAGGCGATGGCGCAGATGATCGGCGCGCGCCGCAACAGCGTGTCGCTGGTCGCGCATACCTTGCAACAGGCCAATTTCATCCACTACAGCCGTGGACACATCGAGATCACCAACGCGGATGGGCTGATCAGGACCGCATGCGAATGCTACGCCGCGGTCAAGGCGCAATATGCGGGACTGCTGAATTGTCAGGAAGTCGGCCGCTAGAGTTCGTTATCCTGCCGCGTTGTCGTCACGCGACCCGGCACCCGCTTCGCTCAAAAGCGCTCTGACCGCCGTGCAAGCCGTACTTCTACGGCGTGCGATTTTCACCGTCGGATAACGCTGCATCACCACAGTTGCGTGGACGCACGGGGGAGCCGATGTTCACGTACCAGACGACCGACCGGAAGGAAGCCCGGCGCTTCCGCATGGCCCAGTTCAACGGCCGGCCCGCCACCGTACGGTCGGCCGGCGCGACCGTCACCGGACGCGTGCGCGCGATCGTCGAAAGCAAGTCTGGCGCGACGGCGGCATGGGTGGTCACGATCGTTCCGGATGAACCGAAGGCCGCCGCGCCGGCCGCGCGGCTCGCGCCGCGCCTGTGCTTCGCTGCGGAAGACGATTTCTGAGAACAGGGCTCTAACGAACCGAACACGCTCAGAGCTCCATTCCGATGGAATCGGAACGGGGCTCCGGATTTCAGTTTTGACGCGTCTTCTTGACGCGAACCACTTCGCTTGAAAACGCGCTAGGCGGAATGCAACAAGGCCTTGCGGACGAGATCGGCGGTGTTGCGCGCGCCGAGCTTGCGCATGGCCTCGGCGCGATGGCTCTCGAACGTGCGCGGGCTGATGTTCATCCGCAGCGCGCCCTGCTTGTTGGAATAGCCGTCGCTGATCAGGCTGAGCACTTCACGCTCGCGCTTGGTCAACGGCTTGCGGCCGGCTTCCGGCGCGAACATGACATCCGGCGACCGGCAGCCTGCCGGCTTGTCGTCGCCCGGTGGCTTGAGATCGGTTGCCGGGACGGCATTGGGATAGAGGTCGGAAATCTGCTTCAGCATCGCGGACACGCGCTCGGTCTGCTCGAGCGCGTTCTCGATCACCTGCCGCAGATAGACGCCATTGCCGGGCGCGTGCGCGAATTGCTGACTGTGCTGTTTGAGCTCATTCATATAGAGCAGCAGCGCCGTCACCGGCCCATTGAACTGCCGGACGATCGCGGCACCGGCGTCGGCCTGCGGCCGCGGCACTGCGGCTCCCTGAGTCTCAAGCGGCTGCGGCTCAAGCGTCGCGGTTCCACCCATCCATGCCGGAAGGCGCGCCTCGGCTCGATTGTCATGTTGCGTCATAAGTATGGTTTACCAAAGGTGAACTTGTGGCCGCGTTAACACGGGACTCCGTAAAACTACGGGTGACGCAACTGTGACCTCGGGCCCCGACCTGCCAAGCAGACGCAGATTACCGCTGATTTGGCAACGAATCCCGCATATTTGAGTCGAATTACAGTATTCTTACGGGACGGGTGGGCGAGGAGGCCATCGGCGGGATTCTCCGCCTGGCATCGACCTTGAACAGTTCGGCCAGCCGTTTCCGGCCCCTGGTTCCAGATTGAAAAAGGCCGGAATTCGTCGCCCGGCATCGCCTCAGGGGCGCCGGAGCCGAAGGAATTTCTGCAGGAACCGGCCCGAAAGAACGAACCTGAACCACCAATACGCCATTCGCCGGGTCGTCATCGATCATCCCTCTCGGCATCGGGATGACCTCGGCATACCGCACGCGGGCGCGCGCACCTATGAGACGGTTCACATCAACCGAGCAGCATCGGGTGCACATTGGGCAGGCATCGGATCAGGCGAATGTCAATTTACAGCCCCGACAGGCGTCGCGATGATCGCCGCCTCTCGATCAGCAATAAGGGCGCGGCCATGAAGCGAGGGCGGAACGGATCCTGGATATCCTGGATGACGATTGCGGCGCTCGCCGCGGCACTGCTGCTTGGTGCAGGCGCGCAGGCCCAGACCGCGCCGACCGGCGATGCAACGCCGACGCCCGACAACGCGGTCATGCTCACCATCTTCTTCAAGCATGATCAGTCACGACCGCTCGGTGAGCTCAATGCCCAGCTTGAGCGGCAGGGCTTCTACAAGGCGTTTCCGCCCGAGGGTGTCGAGGTCGTCAGCTGGTACGTGATGATGGGGATCGGCCAGGTGGTGACGCTGCGGCTGCCGGCATCGCGGCTACGCGAGGTCAACCGCATCATCGAGAACAGTGCCTGGGGCGCCTACCACACCGAGTTCTACCCGACCTACGACTACAAGGCGGTCGGGATCGGCAATCATGAAAAAGCAAAGCAGTAGCTGATCGCATCGAGACCGGCGCCGGGAGTCACGGCCGCGCGTCGGACCTGCCGGTTCAGCCGAGAACCGGCCGCGTGATGAGATCCGATCCACCGTCTATGCGTGGGCCCGCGAGCGCTGGCTCAATCTCTTTGCCAGTGTCCGCAAATCCTCGGCGCGCCCGCTGCAAAGCAGGCGGCTGAATTCGTCAGGATCGATGGAGGCAGGCGGAAAATCGGCTGGTTTGCGTGCGGCCCGACGTAGCCAGGTCAATCGGAAGAGACGCTTGAGCATCTTCATGGTTGTCAGCCCCGATGAGCGTCATTGTTAAATCGCGGCAATGAAATTTGGTTCCACCTCTTGTGGTCGCTCGGCGTGGAATTTCGTTCAATCCGTCAGGCAAGCAGCGCCTTGCGCTTTCGCACCCGCGCAATGGAGCGCTGAACCGCGGCGCGATCCAGCGCCCCGTCTTGCACCGCACCCGCGACCGCCGCGGCGATGCCGGCCATCTCCTGCTCCTGGTCGAAAAGATTGTTGCCGATGCAGATCATGTCCATGCCGGCGGCGATCGACTGCAGACTGGCCGCGCTTGTGCCGAGCGCCTTTTGCAGCCCCAGCATCTGCATGTCGTCGGTGATCAGCAGCGTCTCGGGCAGGCGACGGCGAAGCCGGCCGAGCCCGGCCGATGACAGTGTCATCGGATGTAGCGCGTCCCACTGGCGGACAATGGCGTGGCTGACCAGTACCGCATCGCCATAGGTGCGCGGCGCCAGCGCGTAGAACAGCTCCTCCTGCTCGGGACGCAGCGCATCGGAAATGTCCATGAACTCCAGGTGCGAATCGACGCTTGCCCCGCCGATGCCCGGAAAATGCTTCAGGCAGAGGCCTACTCCCGCCTGCCGCGCCGCAGCGTCGACCAGCCGGGCATTGGCCTCGACCTCACCGATATCGCGCGAATAGGACCGCTTGATCCTGCCGATGTTGGGATTGTCGGAATTGTAGTCGACGTCGATGACAGGCGCGAAATTGTAGCGGATGCCGAGCCGGCGCAACTCGCCGTAGCTTGCGGCCAGCACCGTCTGCTTTTCCGCGTGCGCGAGCAGATTGAACTCCTTCGCGCTCGGCAGTGGCTGAAAACCGCAGGTGTCCTTGAGCCGGCGCACCAGGCCGCCCTCCTGGTCGATGAAGACCAGCGGCCGCGACGGCAGCGCCGCGATCTCGGCGCAGAGCGACTGCACCTGCGCGGGCGAGGCGATGTTGTTGTCGTACTGCCGGGTCTGGCAGGAATAGTCGAAGAGGATCACCCCGCCGAGCCCGAATTGCGCGGCAAATTCCTTCAGCCAGGGCGGAATGACCTTGCCGTAGAAGCCGAGGATGAAAAGTTCGCCGATGGACATGGCCGCTCGATTCGGTTGCCGCATGGAATCAGCCGCGGCCGAGGGAATAGCACGCCGCGGCAGCGGTAAGAATATGACGCAGGCAGCGGTTCGACTGCGTTCCCCGTGCTTGCATCACTATGTTAAGACACGCCGGCGGGCCTCGATCGCCTGCCACGACACAAGGACTTTCGGAAACGCCCATGACAGCAGCTTACGTCCCGCAAATGGCCCTTTACCGCCAATGGCTGAAGCAGACGCGCGGCCTTGAGTTTGCGGATTTCGAGGCGCTGCGGCGCTGGTCGGTCACTGATATCGACGCTTTCTGGCAGAGCGTGTGGGATTATTTCGACCTGCGCTCGCCGACGCCGCATTCGGCGGTGCTGGCCGAGCGCAAGATGCCGGGCGCGGTGTGGTTTCCCGGCGCTTCGGTGAACTACGCGCGCCAGGTCTTCCGCCATGTCGCGCCGGCGCATGCCGCAGGACTGCCGGCCCTGATCTCGAGCGGCGAGGACGGCAAGCTGTCCGAGACGAGCTGGCCCGAACTGCAGCGCAAATCGGCAGCGCTGGCGCTGCATCTAAAGGCCAACGGCGTGCGCGCCGGCGACCGGGTCGCCGCCTACTTGCCGAACATTCCCGAGACGATCATCGCGTTGCTCGCGACCGCGAGCCTCGGCGCAGTCTGGAGCGTCTGTGCGCCCGACATGGCGGCGCCCGCGGTGATCGATCGCTTCAAGCAGATCGAGCCGAAGGTGCTGATCGCCTGCGACGCCGTGACCTATGCCGGCCGGCGCCACGACCGGCAAGGTGTGATCGAGGAATTGCGGCGCGCGCTGCCGACCGTGCAGCATGTCATCCTGCACAGCGACGCCGCGCCGTCCGAGACGCGATTGTCATCGATCCTCTCGGGCCAGAGCGCGGAGATCGACGCCTTCGAGCCGGAATGGCTGCCGTTCGATCATCCGCTCTGGATCGTCTATTCCTCGGGCACCACCGGATTGCCGAAGCCGATCCTGCACAGCCATGGCGGCATCATCGTCGTTGCGCTGCCGCTCTCGACGCTGCACAACGACATCGGCTGCAGCTATCAGCAAAACTCGTTCGGCGAACGCTTTCACTGGTACTCTTCGACCGGCTGGATCATGTGGAACTGCCAGGCCAACGGCCTGCTCAATGGCACGACCTGCTGCATTTTCGACGGCAGTCCCGGCGGCACCAAGGACAGGCCGGACTGGACCACGCTGTGGCGCTTCGTCGCCGACGCCAAGGCCACTTTCTTCGGCGCAGGGGCGGCATTCTTTGCCAATTGCACCAAGGCCGAGATCGATCTCGCGGCCGTCGGCGATCTCTCAGGCCTGCGCACGCTCGGCTCGACCGGCTCGCCGCTCAGCGCCGACACCCAAGCCTGGTTCAACGAGCGCTTCGCCGCGCTTGCGAAGCAGAACGGCAACGCCGCGCAGGCCGATATGTGGTGGGCCAATATTTCCGGCGGCACCGACTTCGCCGGCGCCTTCATCGGCGGCAATCGCGAATTGCCGCAGACGCCGGGCATCATGCAATGCCGCCTGCTCGGCTGCGCGGTGGAAGCGTTCGACGAGCAGGGCCGCGCCGTGATCGACGAGGTTGGCGAGCTCGTCTGCACCGAGCCGCTGCCCTCGATGCCGCTGCGGTTCTGGAACGATCCCGGCAACGCGCGCTACCTTTCCAGTTATTTCGAGACCTATCCCGACAATTTCGACGGCTCCGGCGGCGGCCCGGTGTGGCGGCATGGCGACTGGCTCAAGATCAACCCCGACGGCTCCTGCGTGATCTATGGCCGCAGCGACGCCACCATCAACCGCCATGGCTTGCGGATGGGCACCAGCGAGCTCTATTCCGCGATCGAGGCGCTGCCGGAGGTGCTGGATTCGATGGTCGTCGACCTCGAATATCTCGGCCGTGACAGCTACATGCCGCTGTTCGTGGTGCTGCGCGAGGGCATCGCGCTCGATGCCGCGATGAAGGCCAAACTCAACAAGGCGGTCGAGGCCGGACTGTCGCGCCGCTTCCTGCCCAACGACATCTTCGTCGTGGCGGAGATTCCGCGCACGCTGTCCGGCAAGAAGCAGGAGCTGCCGGTCAAGAAGCTGCTGCTCGGCCATCCCGTCGAGAAGGTCATCAATCGCGATGCGATGGCCAATCCCGGCTGCCTCGACTGGTATCTCGATTTTGCAAAGAGCTATCTGAGCAAGCAGGCCGGCGCGGCGTAAGCGATCGCGCCGCTGGTCAGCGCGGCCTGCTGCGCCATGGCGGCGGCGCGAGGGCGGCGCGCAAATGCTCCACGAAAGCCTGCGTGCGCCGCGCCCGCCCGCCGCGGCCCGGATTGAGGAGCGCGACGATGTCGGCCGGCGGCAGGCGGAAGTTCGGTAGAACCCGCACCAGCCGGCCAGAGGCGAGATCCTCGGCGACATCCCACTCCGATCTCACGATCAGGCCGTGATCCATGAGCGCCCAGGCCTTCACGACCTCGCCGTCATTGCTCGACAGCATCGGCTCGATCCTGACGACATCAAACTCCGCCGCGCCACGCCTGCGGGAGAACCGCCACAGCGTCACGTCCTCCTCGTTCTCGCGCAGTGCGATGCAATCATGTCCGCGCAGCTGCTGCGGGCTCGCCGGCGTTCCACGGCGCTTCAGATAGGCCGGCGAGGCGCAGAGCAGGCGTTCATTGGGCGCAAGGCGCAGCAAGCGAAGCGTGGAATCCTGCAGCGCACCGATATGGATCATGACGTCCCACGCGCCGGCAGCCGCACGCCCCGGCCGATCGGACAGCTCGAGCTCGACCGACACGTCGGGATGGCGGGATCGGAAGCTGGCAACGACCGGCGCGATGTAGCGGCGCCCAAAGCCGAGCGGCGCGAGAATCTTCAGATGCCCGGCGATGGTTCCGCGACGCGCCCGCAGCGCCTCCGTCAACTCCATGGCCTCGTCGAGCAGCGCGCCCCCGCGCTGCATCAGGAGTTCGCCTTCGTCCGTCAGCGTCAACCGCCGGGCCGAGCGGCTGACCAGTTGAACACCCAAACGCTGCTCGAGGCTCTGCAGCCGCTGCGACACTGCCGATGGCGTGACGTCGAGCGCCCGCGCCGCGGCCGCGAGCGACCGTGCCGCAGCGATCGCCAGGAAAAAGCGGATATCGTCGGTCGAGAGCATTAAGTTCAGGCTTAATATAGGAATGACATTCGGTAAATTGTGCTTAGCATGGAAACGGCTAGTCTTGCCGCATGTCATCGCCCCTTGCCTCGAACGCACCGCATCTGCTCGCCGGGATCGAGACGCCCTGCCTCGTGCTCGACGAAGACCGGATGCTGCACAACATCGCCCGCCTGAAGACGCGGCTGTCGCGGCTCGGCGTGCCGCTCCGCCCGCATCTGAAGACCGCGAAATCCATTCCGGCGGCGCGCGCCGTGATGGACAGTCCGGCTGGTCCGGCCGCGGTCTCCACGCTGCAAGAAGCCGAAATGTTTGCCGCGGCAGGCGTGAAAGACATCCTCTATGCCGTCGGCATCGCGCCGCAGAAGCTCGATCGCATCGCGGCGCTGCGGCGGCGGGGCGTAGACCTGTCCGTGGTGCTCGACAGTCTCGAGCAGGCCGCCGCCGTCATCGCGATGGCCCGCATCTCGAACGACCGCATTCCCGTGCTGATCGAGATCGACTGCGACGGCCATCGCGCCGGCGTCGGCGCGCACGCCCCGCTGCTGGTCGAGATCGGCCGCGCGCTGCATCAAGGCGGCGCTGAACTGCGCGGCGTCATGGCGCATGCCGGCGAATCCTATTCCTGCCGCAGCGTGGCGGCGCTCGAGCAGGCCGCCGAGCAGGAGCGCGCCGCGGCGGTCGCCTGCGCCGAATCGCTGCGCGCGGCCGGACTGCCCTGCCCCGTGGTCAGCGTCGGCTCGACGCCGACAGCGCATTTCGCGCGCCGGCTCGATGGTGTCACCGAGGTGCGCGCCGGCGTCTTCGTGATGTTCGACCTTGTGATGGCCGGGATCGAGGTCTGCGCGGTCGAGGACATCGCGCTGTCGGTGCTCGCGACGGTGATCGGCCATCGCGCCGACCGCGGCTGGACCTTCATCGACGCCGGCTGGATGGCGCTGTCGCGCGATCGCGGTACCGCGAAGCAGCCGGTCGACCAGGGCTACGGCATCGTCTGCGACATCGATGGGCGGCCGTATCGCGACCTGATCGTGACCGAGACCAATCAGGAGCACGGCATCATCGCGCTCCGTCCCGGCAGCACGGCGCCGCAGGTGACGCTGCCGGTCGGCGCCAAGGTGCGGATCCTGCCGAACCATGCCTGCGCGACCGGGGCCCAACACGACCGCTATCATGTAGTCGCCGCCGGCTCCGGCGCGGTCCGGCAATGGGAGCGGTTTCGCGGATGGTAGGAGGCGGAGCGCAGCCCATGACCCGAGCCTATGACGCCGTTCTGTTCGATCTGCTAACGGCGCTGCTCGACAGCTGGACACTCTGGAACAAGGTCGCGGGCTCCGACGAAGCCGGGCTGCGTTGGCGGGCCGAGTATCTCAAGAACACCTACGCCACCGGGCGCTACCGGCCCTATGAAGACCTGGTGGGCGAGGCCGCGCGCAACGTCGGGCTGCCGTTCGAACGCGCCGCAGAGCTCGGCGCACGCTATGCGGAGCTCGATCCCTGGCCCGAGGTTCGCGATGTCCTGCAAACGCTGCACGGTGCCGGCGTCGCGCTCGGCGTCGTGACGAACTGCTCGGAGCGGCTCGGCCGCATCGCCGCCGATCGCCTCGGCGTTCCCCTCACCGTGTTCCTGACGGCCGAGCGCGCCGGCTATTACAAGCCGCAGCCAGAGCCCTATCGGCTCGCGCTCGACGAACTGCCGGTCCCGGCCAATCGATGCCTGTTCGTTGCAGGATCGGCCTATGATCTGTTCGGCACGGCACGTGTGCACCTGCCGACTTGGTGGCATAATCGGGCCGCAATGAACCCGCCGGAAGGGGTGCCCGCCCCGATCATGGTTCGTGACAACCTTGCGACCTTGCCGGCTTTCGTGCTCGGTCGCGATGTGTCCGGCCGGACCGTGCCTTGAGGACTGAATAGCGATGCCTTCACCCAGCTACATCGACCCGCTCGACGGAAAACTCTATCCGCTGGATATCCCGCGCTGGTGCTCCGACGAAGGCAAGCCGCTCCTGATAACACCGCTGCCTGGCATCTCCCGCGACGAGATCGATCGCGCGACGCGATCGCTGTGGCGCTATCGCGCGGCGCTGCCGGTCGAAATCAGGCAGCCGATCACGATGGGCGAAGGCTGCACGCCTGCCGTCGAGAAGGTGTGGGATGAGCTGCGGCCGCATTTCAAGCTCGAATGGTTCAATCCGACCGCAAGCTTCAAGGATCGCGGCACCACGGTGATGCTGTCGTTCCTGCGCCAGCTCGGCGTCGATGCGGTGCTGGAGGACTCTTCCGGCAATGGCGGCGCGTCGGTTTCAGCCTATGGCGCGGCGGGCGGCATGCGGGTCAGGATCCTTGCGCCGGCGACGACGTCGCCGATGAAGGTGGCGCAGATGCACGCCTTCGGCGCCGAGGTGCAGCTGGTCGAAGGCCCGCGCGAGGAATCCGAGGCGGAAGCGATCCGCCAGTCGAAGCAGATCTTCTACTCCAGCCACAACTGGCAGCCGTTCTTCCTGCAGGGCACCAAGTCGCTGGCCTACGAGATCTGGGAAGATTTCGGCTTCGCCGCGCCCGACAATGTCATCATGCCGGTCGGCGCCGGCAGCAGCCTGCTCGGCTGCTATATCGGCTTCAAGGAGCTCTTGGCGGCCGGGCAGATCACGCGGCTGCCGCGCCTGTTCGCGGCGCAGCCGCTCAACTGCTCGCCGGTCGATGCCAGCTTCGGCGCCGGCGTCGACACGCCGGTCGAGCGCGCGGTCCGCAAGACCATCGCCGAGGGCACCGCGATCAAGCACCCGCTGCGGCTGAAGCAGATGATCGCGGCGCTGAAGGAGAGCGGCGGCGGCACGGTGGCAATTCCCGAAGACGGCATCGTCGCCGCGTTGAAGCGATTGGCGCAGACCGGCCTGTTCGTCGAGCCGACCTCCGCTTCGGCCGCCGCCGCGCTCGACGTTCTGAAGGCGCGCGGCGCGATCCAGCCGGCGGAGCGCACCGTCGTCATCATCAGCGGCACCGGGATCAAGGCGGCGGGGCTGATCACCGAGCTGCTCGGAGCGAGCTAGCTTTAGCTCGCTCCGATTGGCACGCTCTATCCCGCCTTGCGCAGCCTCAGGGATTCGTAGAATGCCGTCTCGAAATTGATGTAGCCGATAAAGGACGTCGGATCGCCAAACGGCAGGATCTGCGTCGCCCAGTATCCGCCAAAACCGTTCTGCCGATCGATCCAGTAGAACAAATTGGCGAGACCAGCCCAGCCGAGCGCGCCGGCGGGGCGGCCGGTCGGAGCCTGCTCGTCATTGATCATGAAGCTCAGCGCCCAGGATTTCGACTGACCGGGGAAGAACTCGGCGTCGTTGGCGAGCGCGGTGATCACGCCGGTGATCGCGGTGACCTTGTTGTTGCCGAGATGGTTCTTCTCCGCCATCCGCACGGTCTCCGCCTTGAGGACACGCCCGTGCTCGCCGGCGCCGTCGTTCAGCCACATGCGGATGAAGCGCATGTAGTCGCCGATGGTGCCGTAGAGCCCGTGGCCACCCATGTGGATCTCGGGCTTGGCCGGCAATTCGAAATCCATCGGCGTGAGCGAGCCGTCGGCATTGCGGGCGTGGATGCCGGCGAGCTTGCGGCGCATCGCGTCGGTGAGCTCGAACGTCGTGTCCATGATCCCGAGCGGTTCGAAGATACGTGTCTTGAAGACTTCCCCGAGCCGCCTGCCGGTGATGGCCTCGACGATCTGGCCGCACCAATCCATGTTGGTGCCGTATTCCCAGCGCTCGCCCGGATCGAACAGCAGCGGTGTCATCAGCGAAGCCTTGGACGCCGTGATGACGCTGGGTTGCCCCTTCTCCTGCGCCAGCCGGTTATAGGTGTGATTGATGAAGTCGTAGCTCAGACCCGCGGAATGGACCATCAGCATGCGGGTGGTGATGTCGCGCTTCGGCGGACGCAGCCGCGGCTCGCCTTTGTCGTCAAAACCCTCGATCACCTGGAGCTTGCCGATGTCGGGCGCGTAGGTCCTGGCGGGCGCGTCGAGATCGAGCTTGCCTTCCTCGACGAGCTGCAGGACGGCCGTCCCGGTGATCGCCTTGGTGGTCGAAAAGATCGCGAACACGCTGTCGGTCGTCATATCCGCGGGCTGGTCGAGCCGGCGCTTGCCGGCGGCACCTTCATAGATGTTGCGATGGCGGTCGGTCACCATCGCAACGACGCCGGGAACGCGCGGGTTTGAAGTCACGACGCCGTCAAGGATTGCATCCGCGGCTGCACCGAAATTCGTGCTCATTGTCTTCCTCCTGTGTTTTGTGATGTTGACCCGCGTAGCCCTACTGCGTGGCGAAGCCGCGATAGCCGCTGGCGGCGACCTCGTCGCATTTCTGGCGATAGGTGCCGACGCCGCCGCAATAGGACAGCACCCGGCGCGGCTTGCCCTCGACATTGGAGCCCAGGTACCAGGAGTTGGTCTTCGCGATCAGCGTTGCGTTGGCGGTCTCGTCGTGATGCGCCACCCACTGATCCTCGGTATCCCTGGTCGGCTCGATGACGTTCAGGTTCTTGCCGCGCAGATATCTGATGCAATCGGCAATCCACTCCACTTGCTGCTGGAGGCAGGTGGTCATGTTGCAAAGTGCGGCCGAGGGCGCGAGCGGCACCGCCGTCGTGAACAGGTTCGGATAGCCATGGACCTGCAGGCCCATCGTGGTGCGGATGTCCCTTCCCCAATCGTCCTTCAGCGATCGCCCGTCGCGGCCGCGGATGTCGATGCGCGTCAACGCTCCCGTTCCGGCGTCGAAGCCAGTCGCCAGGATGATGACGTCAAACTCGTGCACCGTACCGTCGGCGGTCTGGATGCCCTCAGGCGTGATACGGGCGATCGGATTGTTCTTGACGCTGACGATCTCGACATTGGACCGGTGGAAGGCCTCGAGGAAATTGCTCTCCAGCGGCACCCGGTGCGTGCCAAAGCCGTAATCGGCGGGAATCAGCTGTTCGCACAGCTTGGGGTCCTTGATCCGCTCGCGCATCTTCTCGCGCACGAATTCGGTGATCTCGGCGTTGACGGCTTCGTCGAAAAACAGTTCGGCGAAGGACGAGACCCACAGCTTCAGGGATCCGTCGTTCCAGCAGTCCTCGATCACCTGGCGGCGCTGCTGTGGCGTCAGGTCGGCCCAGGCGTGCTCGAAGTCGAATTCGAAGCCGGTGAACGTCTTCGGCAGACGCTCGGTGAGGAACTTGAACTTCGACTTGTAGGCCTCGGCATCCGACGCATCCCATTTCGGGTTCTTCATCGGGATGATGTATTGCGGGGTGCGGATGAACACCTTGAGATGGCCGACCTCGCCGGCGATCGACTGGATCACCTGGATTCCGGTCGCGCCGTTGCCGACCACGCCGACGCGTTTGCCGGCGAGCTCGATCGGCCCCTTGGGCCAGCGCGCGGTGTGGAACAGCTTGCCCTTGAACGTCTCCTGTCCCGGGAAGGACACGTGCGGGGCCGAGAGCATGCCGCAGCAGGTGACGAGGAACTGGGTATCGATCACGTCGCCCTGGTCGGTCGCGACCAGCCAGCGTTGCGTCGCCTCATTGAAATGCGCGCTCTTCACCGTGGTGCCGAACTGAATGTCCTTCCTGAGGTCGAGGCGGTCGGCGACGTAGTTCAGCCAGCGCTCGATTTCCGGCTGGCCCGGGAAGCGCTCGCTCCAGCTCCATCCTTTGTAGAGCTCCTCGGAGAACAGGTACTGATAGGTGTGGCCTTCGGAATCGAAGCGCGCCCCGGGATAGCGGTTCCAGTACCAGGTGCCGCCGACGCCAGACCCGGCGTCGATTGCCTTCACACTCAGTCCCTGCTCACGCAGGCGGAACAATTGATAGAGACCGGCGACGCCGGCGCCGACGACCACGGCGTCGAGCTTGGTCGTTGCATGCGCACCATTGCTTCCATTCGACCTTGTGACGGTCTCGGTCATGATTTCCTCCTGTGCCTGGCTTCTCGCACGCACCTTCCCACCCGCAGTGTCGCCGGATGATGGTGCGTTGCGTCAATTTGGGTCTCGACCGCTCGCGCTGTCGCCGAAACGCAGAGCAGGCTACGGGCCGTTCGGCCGCGCGGCTTGGACGAAACCGACAATCTCTGGAACGCCGCCGTTCAATTGCCCGACCGGCCATTGGTCTCCTTGGCAAATGGCGAAAGCGGCCTATTCTGCGGTCAGCCGTCCGGCCAAGAACAAGCGGTCAACCGCGCCACGAATCCCAGGGAGGAGGCTCGCGCGATGGGCCAGTTGATCACGGTCGAGGAGCTGCCGCGCTACGCTCCCGGCGAGCTGAAGCTGGATAGCGCCTCAGTCGGGAGGAACGATTTCCGGCTGCGCATCTTCCGCTATGCGCCGTCCGACATCTGGGTCCCGCCATCGGAGAACTTCCTCCTCGTGCTCTATCGCGACGGCACGACGTCGATGAACCGCCGTGTCACCGGCGCATGGAAGCAGGATCACGTCGGTCGCGGCGTCACGTCACTCCTGACCCGCGCAGAGCCATCAAGCTGGCACTGGAAGAACGACATCGAGGTCACACACTTCTATATCTCCCCCGCCCTCATGATGAAGACGGCGAGCGATGCCTTCGACCGCGACGCCGAGGCGATCGAGCTGCACGATCTGCTCAAGGCCGAAGATCCGATGCTGACCTGGATCAACGACCAGATGGTTCAGGAGGTTGCCTCGGGAGGTCCGGGCGGACGCCTCTGCTATGATGCGCTGGCGCTGCAGGCGAGCGTGCACATCCTGCGGAAATATGCGGCGATCGAGTTCAAGATGCCCTGCGCGCAAGGACGCTTCCGCCCGGCGCATGCCCGGCTGATCGAGGACTATATCGAGCAGAACATCTTCCGGAACATCACGCTGGAGGAATTGGCGAACATCTGCAATTGCACGCCGGTGCAGTTCGCCCGCAAATTCCGCGTGCATTACGGCATGCGGCCGCATGCCTATGTCCTGCGACGCAAGGTCGAGCATGCGTGCCAGCATCTGCGCAAGGACCGCGTCGCGCTGAAGGAGATCGCGTTGCTCGCCGGCTTCGCCGATCAAAGCCACCTCAATCGCGTGTTCCGGCAGCACATGAACGTCACGCCGGCGGAATACCGCCGGCAGGTCTGCGAGCACACCGTCCAGGCGTGAGACCGGGTCTGCGACGGACTCACACCGGCGGCGGATTGAGGCGCGCGAAGCCCTCCTGGATTCGGTAGGGGTAGTACGGATAGGCCGGCATCACCGCGCTCGCACGGTCGAGACGCGCGATCTGGTCCGGCGAGAGCGACCACCCGACCGCGCCGAGATTGTCGCGCAGTTGCACCTCAACACGTGCACCGATGATCACGGACGAAACGCTCGGCCGCGTCAGCAGCCAAGCAATCGCCACCTGCGGCACGCTGCGGCCGGTCTCTGTGGCTATCGCGTCCAGCGCGTCGACGATCGCGTAAAGCTTCTCGTCGTCGACCGCCGGCCCGAACTGCGCGGTCTCGTGCAGGCGGCTGGTCTTCGGCAATGGCTGCCCGCGCCTGATCTTGCCGGTGAGGCGGCCCCAGCCGAGCGGGCTCCAGACCAGCGCGCCGACGCCCTGGTCGAGCGCGAGCGGCATCAGCTCGGACTCATAGTCGCGGCCGACCAGCGAATAATAGACCTGATGCGCCACATAGCGCGGCCAGCCATGCCGCTCGGCGACACCGAGCGATTTCATCAGATGCCAGCCGGAGAAATTCGAGGCGCCGACATAGCGCAGCTTGCCGGCGCGCACGAGCGCGTCGAGCGTCGACAGCACTTCATCGACCGGCGTGAAGGTATCGAAAGCATGAAGCTGCAGCAGGTCGATATAGTCGGTGTTGAGCCGGCGCAGCGCGGCGTCGACCGCGGCGACGAGGCGATATCGCGACGTGCCGGCATCGTGCGGGCCGTCGCCCATCGGCAGGCCGGTCTTGGTCGAGATCAACACCTTGTCGCGGCGGCCCTTGATCGCGGCGCCGAGGATCTCCTCCGACGCGCCGTTCGAATAGACATCGGCGGTGTCGAACAAATTGACGCCGGCATCGAGGCAGATGTCGATCAACCGTCGCGCCTCGCTGGCGTCGCTGCGGCCCCAGGCCGAAAACAACGGCCCCTGGCCGCCGAACGTGCCGGTGCCGAAGCTGAGCACCGGGACTTTCAGGCCGGATGCACCGAGATTGCGGTATTCCATGGTCATACTCCCCTGATCCGATTCATTCCGCCGGGCACTGCGCGGCGAGCGCGATCGGCCGATCGAGGCGCAGGCTCCACAGCGCAAGCAACAGGCCGATTGCAGTGATAACGGCAGCCACCAGCGGCAGCGCGCCGAGGCCGAGGCCGCGATCGATGGTGACGCCGCCGGCCCAGGCGCCGAGCGCGTTGCCGAGATTGAAGGCCGCGATGTTCAAGCTGGAGGCCAGCGTCCGCCCTTCGACGCCCGCGGCTTCGAGCACGCGGAGCTGCAGCGGCGCGACGGTCGCGAACGCGGCGATGCCGAGAATGAACAGCAGCACGACCGCCAATGCCTTGATCGAGATGACCGCCGTCAGCGCGACGAGCACGGCGGCGAGGCCACCGAGCGATACGAGCAGCGCCCGCGCAAGTCCCTTGTCGGCAAGCCGTCCGCCCGCGACGTTGCCGATCGCAAGGCCGGCGCCGAACACCAGCAGGATCGGCGACACCGCGGCGTCGGAGAAGCCGGTGAGCCGCGTCAGGATCGGCTGCACATAGGTGAAGACCGCGAACAGCCCGCCGAAGCCGAACACCGTCATGGCGAGCCCAAGCAGGACCTGCGGGCGGCCGAGCACGGCGAGCTCCTCGCGCAGCGGCGCAGGCTTGTCGTTGGCTCCGACATGGCCGGGGACCAGCACCACCAGCACAATGAATGCGATCACGCCGATCGCCGCCACCGCCCAGAACGCCGCGCGCCAGCCGAGCATCAGGCCGAACCAGGCGCCGAAGGGAACGCCGAGCAGGGTCGCGACCGTGAGGCCGATGAACATCGTGGCGATTGCCGACGCGCGTTTGTCTTCCGGTACGAGGCTTGTCGCCACCACGGAGCCAACGCCGAAGAAGGTGCCGTGCGCCAGCGAGGTGAGAATACGCGCCGCCATCAAAAGCGCGTAGCTCGGTGCCAGCGCACACGCCGCATTGCCGAGCGTGAAGATCGCCATCAGCGCCAGCAAGACCGCCTTGCGCGGCATCCGCCGCGTTGCCAGCGTCAGGATCGGCGCGCCGACGAATACGCCGAGCGCATAGCCGGAGATCAGCAGGCCCGCCGCGGATACGGATACCTGCATGTCGGCGGCGACCTGCAGCAGCAGTCCCATGATGAGGAATTCGGTGGTGCCGATGCCAAAGGCACCGGCGGTCAAGGCAAGAACTGCAGCAGGCATGTGTCGCTCCGGACAAAAGGATTCCGCAAAGCGAGATAGCGGTCCGCGCGAGGAAGGATTAGAATGGCCGCAATCCAATCATTTGTGACTTGAATTCAAGATGGCCCGCACCGATACCAACCGCTCCGGCGAGATGGACGTATTCGTCCGCGTCGTCGATCTCGGCGGCTTCACGGCTGCAGCGAACAGCCTGCGCCAGACGCCGTCGGGCGTCAGCAAGCTGGTCTCGCGGCTCGAGACGCGGCTCGGCACGCGGCTGGTCAACCGCACCACGCGCAAGCTGCAGCTCACCGAGGAAGGCCAGGCGTTCTACCAGCGCGCCCAGCGGATCCTCGCCGACATCGACGAGGCCGAACGTGAGGCCGCCTCATGCGTGCCGCGCGGCCATCTCACCGTGAACAGCAACATTCCGTTCGGCATGCTGCATGTGATGCCGCTGCTGCCGCGCTTCATGCGCGAGCATCCCGACATCACGCTCGACATCGTGCTGACCGACACGCTGGTCGATCTGATGCAGGCACGCGCGGATATCGCGATCCGCGCCGGCCCGCTCGGCGCCTCGCGGCTGATCGCGCGCAAGCTCGGCACCAGCCGCATGGCGGTGGTCGCCGCGCCGTCCTATCTCGCCCGCTTCGGCACGCCGAAGACGCCGGCCGACCTCGCCGCCCATCGCGGCATCGGCTGGACCTTTCCGCGCAGCATCCGCGGCTGGCCGTTCCGCCGCGCCGAAAAGATCGAGGAGGCCCTGCCGCCACCGGTGGCGCGCGCCAGCGATGGCGAAACCGCACGCCAGCTCACCCTCGGCGGCATCGGGGTGGCACGGCTGGCGCTCTTCCACATCGGCCCCGATATCGAGGCCGGGCGTCTGGTGCCGGTGCTGCAAAATCTCAACCCCGGCGACCGCGAGGACATCCATGCGGTCTATGTCGGCCACGCCGGCCCGCTGCCGGCGCGGGTCCGCGCTTTCATCGATTTTCTTGCGCAACACATCCGCATCGGCGATCCCTCGCTGCGGCGCGGCGCTGATGGAAAATGGAAAGTGGTGGGCGACAAGTGAATGAACCCTCGGCCTTCAGCCTGCCACCGAATCGGTCAAGCAAGGCCGCGCCGCGCAATAGCGGCGTAGACCACCGCTGTTGCCACACTCCCAATTGTCATCACCCGCGAAAGCGGGTGATCCAGTACGCCGCGGCCTCTCGTTCAAGCACAACGGCCTCTGGAATACTGGATCGCCCGGTCGAGCCGGGCGATGACAGCGAGTTGTGCGGAGATGTGGCCGCCGCTGATCGACAGCGCGGCTTCTCGAAGCCGATCTAGGCCCGCTTCAGCAGGAAGAGCTGCGTGACATAGGGGAACACCACTTCGTCGGCATCGCCGAGACCGGCCTCACGCAGGATGCCGCCGGTCTTGTCGCGCAGGATCGCCTTCTCCGCATCGGGAAGATTGGCGACATAGCTCGTCGATGCGATGCGCTCGAAGACGTCCCGTCGCTTCATCCGGTGCGGATGGTCCTGCACGATTTCCCTCTCGAGCACAAAGCGCGGGTCCTTCAGGATCCAGCGCCAGCGTCCGGTCCGTTGCCGGGGCGTGTCGCCCGCATAACCCTCGATCATGACGGACAATGCGTCGACCCACGGCGTGCGGTCGTCCCGGTTGTTCCAGGCCAGCGCAAGCGTTCCGCCGGGATGCAGCAGTCGCGCGATCTCGGCAACCGACGCCTCGTTGTCGAACCAGTGAAACGCCTGGGCGCAGGTGACGAGGTCGACGCTGCCGGTTTCGAGATTGATCGCATCGGCGCGCGTGTTGATGACCTCCACCCCGGCCTCCTTGGCCAGCCTGGCCGACATCTCGGCAACGGGCTCGACCGCGACAAGGCGCGCAGTCGCGGGCAAATGTTGCAGCAGCAGGCGGGTGAACTTGCCGGTTCCGGCACCGAGGTCGACGACACAGCGCGCGGTCGCAAGCGGCAGCGCGGCGACGATCTCCGCAGGGTAGCTCGGTCGGCCCGCCTCATAGGCGGCGACCGCGACACGATAATTCTCGGCAGTGGGGTTCAGTGTCATTGTTGCTTCTCTGCCAACCGTCCGCGGTGCGATCCGCGGAACGGTATAGAGCAGCGCTCTGCACGGGACCGGAAGAGCGCGTCGATTCAAAATCCGCTGAAGAGCCCTCACCTTTGCGTCGGCGCCGCAGATCCCTGTTGAAGGTGCGCGCATTTTGAATGATTTGCTTCGGCGGATTTCGCATAGCAACCTTACGCGCTTGTGGTGCATCAACGGCGCAGTTCCAGGTTGCAACTTGCGGTTGGCTGAACGACAGTTCGCGATGGCGGACACGGTCTGTCGCGCTTGTGCGGGACAAGCCCGATCCCGCCCCGCACCGGAGCGACCATGCAGCGATCCAGGGCAGTCTTCATCACAGCTATCGTCTACGCCTTGATCGGCCTGGTCCTCGCCGGCGGCGGCATTTGGCTCGCCACATTGGGGGGATCCATCTTCTACACTGTCCTCGGCGTCGGCATTCTCGCCACGGCTATGCTGCTGCTGGCGCAGCGCCATCAGGCGCTCTGGCTGTTTGCGATCGTGCTGCTCGGCACGCTGGCGTGGGCCGTCCATGAGGTGCGGTTCGACTGGTGGCCGCTCGCGGCGCGTGGCGACATCGTCTTCCCGATGGCGCTCTGGCTGCTCACGCCGGTGATCGTTCGCGCCCTGACACGAAACGGGCCGGTGCCTTACATGCGCGCAACAGCGCCACTCTGGATCGGCGTCGTCGCCGCTGCGGCGGTGCTCAGCGCCGGGCTGCTGTCCAGCTATCACGACATCAACGGCACGATTGCCGAGTCCGGCTCCGCCGTGCCGCAAAGCGAATCCGACCCGCAGCCGGACGGCGACTGGCGCGCCTATGGACGCACGCAGTTCGGACAGCGCTATTCGCCGCTGAAGCAGATCACGCCCGACAATGTCGGCAACCTCAAGGTCGCCTGGACCTTCCGCACCGGCGACGTGAAGACACCAGAGGATTCCGGCGAGACGACCTTCGAAGTCACCCCGATCAAGGTGCGCGATACGCTCTACCTCTGCTCGCAGCACCAGGTGCTGTTCGCGCTCGACGCCAAGACCGGCACGGAACGCTGGCGCTACGACCCCAAGCTCGTGCACAACAAGACGTTCCAGCACATGACCTGCCGCGGGGTCTCTTATCATGAAACCGTGGCTGGCGCCGTCGACAGCAGCGGCAATCCGGCGCCGGCCGAATGTCCGCGGCGGATCTTCCTGCCCGTCAATGACGGCCGCATGATCGCGCTCGATGCCGACAGCGGCAAGCTCTGCGATGGTTTCGCCGATCACGGCAGCCTCGACCTGCAGCAGGGGATGGGCATCAAGACCGCGGGCTTCTTCGAGCCGACGTCGCCGCCGGTCGTCAGCGACAAGATCCTGGTCGTGGCCGCCGCGGTGATCGACAATTATGCGGTCGACGTGCCGTCCGGCGTGATCCGCGGCTTCGATGTCTACACCGGCAAGCTGGTCTGGGCCTGGGATTCCGGCGCGGCGGACGAGAACGCGCCGCCGTCGCCGACGCGGCATTACACCAACGGGTCACCGAATTCCTGGATCACGGCCTCGTTCGATCCGAAACTGAATCTGGTCTACATCCCGACCGGCAACAACGGACCCGACATCTGGGGCGGCAATCGCGATGCGCTGGTCGAGCGCTATTCCAGCGCCATCGTCGCGCTTGATGTCAACACCGGCAAGCGCGCCTGGTCGTACCAGACCGTGCATCATGATCTCTGGGACATGGACGTTCCCTCGCAACCTAGCCTGGTCGATGTGACGACGGCCAAGGGCGTCGTTCCAGCGCTGATCCAGCCGACCAAGGTGGGCAACATCTTCGTGCTCGACCGCAGGACCGGCGAGCTGATCGTGCCGGCGCCGGAACGCGCGGTGCCGCAAGGCGCAGCGCCTGGCGACCGCTCTGCACCGACCCAGCCGTTCTCCGAACTGACCTTCCGCCCGGAGGCGAAGCTGACCGGCGCCGACATGTGGGGCGGCACGATCTTCGACCAGCTGCTGTGCCGGATCATGTTCCACCGCTTGCGCTACGAAGGCACCTTCACGCCGCCGTCTTTGCAAGGCACGCTGGTCTTCCCGGGCAATCTCGGCATGTTCGAATGGGGCGGCATCGCGGTCGATCCTGTCAGGCAGATCGCCATCGCCAATCCGATGTCGCTGCCGTTCGCCTCAAGACTCATTCCGCGCGGTCCGCAGAATCCTCCGGCGCCGACCGCCGAGAAACCGGTCGGCAGCGAGGTCGGGGTGCAGCCGATGTATGGCACGCCGTTCGGCGTCGATATCTCGAGCTTCCTCTCGCCGCTCTCCGTGCCGTGCTACCGGCCGCCTTGGGGCTCGATGGCCGCGATCGATCTGAAGACGATGAAGATCGTCTGGCAGCATCCCAACGGCACGATCCGGGACACCACGCCGCTGCCGCTTCCATTCAGGATGGGTGTGCCGATGCTGGGCGGGCCGATCACCACTGCCGGCGGCGTTGCGTTCTACACCGGAACCTATGAGTACACGATCCGGGCCTACGATGTGCGCAACGGCAAGGTGCTCTGGGAGGATCGCCTGCCGGCCGGCGCCCAATCGACGCCGATGAGCTACGAGGCTGGCGGCAAGCAATACGTCGTCACCGCGGCCGGCGGCCACGGCTCTTTCGGCACCAAGCGCGGCGACTACGTCATCGCCTACGCATTGAAGGATTGAACTCCTCCGGGATGGGACAAGCGTCGCATCGGGAATGACGCAGGGGTGATGAGACGTTGGGCCTGAAATGAGTTCCGCGATACCCGGACGGGTTGGCAAATCCGGCCAAAGCCGCTAAAGGTCCGCCCCCTTTCACAGACAATCCGAGTATGACATGTCGAGCGCCCCGCCCGCCGTCTCGATTGGCGTCGATTTTGGCACCAGCAACACCGTGGTCGCACTGTCCGACGGCGACGGCCGCGTCGAGGCTGTTCGCTTCGACCATGGCGGCCGCGCGCATAGCGTCTATGTGTCCGCGCTGTGCTTCTGGGAGGAGCGGCCGGGTGCCGGCCTTCATCCGCGCGCCGAGGGCGGCCCATGGGCGATCGAGCAGTTCCTCGAGGGACGCACGATCCATCGCTTCATCCAGTCGTTCAAGACCTTCGCGGCAAGCTCGGCCTTCAACACCACCCAGATCTTCCGGCAACGCTACAAGTTCGAGGACCTGCTCGCGGCGTTCCTGCGCACGCTGACGCGCCATGCCGGCGACGGTTTCGATCTCGGCGCGCCGACCATCATGGTCGGCCGACCGGTGAAGTTTGCCGGCGGCAATCCCAATGACGAGCTCGCGATGCAGCGCTACCGGGCCGCATTCGAGCGGCTCGGCGCCGGCCATGCGCGCTACGTCTACGAACCGGTCGGCGCGGCGTTCTCCTTCGCACGCACACTCGACCATGACGCCACCGTGCTGGTCGCCGATTTCGGCGGCGGCACCAGCGACTTCTCCGTGATGCGGTTCTCGCGCAAGGGCGGCGTGCTGCGCGCCGAACCGCTGGGACATGCCGGCATCGGCATCGCCGGCGACACCTTCGACTACCGCATCGTCGACCACATCGTCTCGCCGCGGCTCGGTAAGGGCACCAACTACCGCTCGTTCGACAAGGTGCTGCCGATCCCCAATCACTATTATTCGAGCCTCGCCCGCTGGCATCAGCTCGCGATGATGCGGGGCAATGGCGATTTGCGCGAGTTGCAGCAGCTCGCGCGCACCGCGCTCGAACCGGCGCCGCTGCACGATTTCATCACCATCGTCGACCACGATCTCGGCTTCGCGCTTTATCGCGCCGTGTCCGACACCAAGGTCGCGCTGTCGAGCCGCGACCGCGTCGAGTTCCGCTTCGCCCGCGAAGGCATCGACATCGGCGCGACAGTGACGCGCGACGATTTCGAATCCTGGATCGCCGACGACATCGAACGGCTCGGCGCGACGGTCGACGAGGCGCTGGCGAAGTCCGGCATCACCGCGCGCGACGTCGAGAAGGTGTTTTTGACCGGCGGCACCTCGTTCGTGCCGGCCGTGCAGCGGCTGTTTGCAGAGCGCTTTGGCGAAGCACGGCTGACTTCGGCGGACCAGTTCGAATCGATCGCCTACGGCCTCGCTTTGATCGGCCACACGCCCGATCCCGACCGCTGGACCTTCGCCGAAGCCGCGTGACGGCTGGCTTCGCGCCTTGATCCTGCCTTCACAGGCGACTACATCAGTTCAATCATCAATCCCTGAGGATGCCGACGGCCATGGATTTCACCCTGACAGCAACGCCCATCAGCCTTGCCCTCGGGGATATCCATGCCTGCATCGATCACGCTCTCCCATCTGACCCTGTCCGCGCCTGACGGCCGGGTTCTGCTTTCCAATCTCGATCTGAATTTCGGACCTGAACGCACCGGCCTTGTCGGCAGGAACGGCGTCGGCAAGACGACGCTGCTCGGCCTGATCGCGAGGCTGCGCACGCCGCAATCCGGCACGGTCTCGGTTCAGGGACGCGTCGGGATGCTGCATCAGACGGTTCAGCTGAAGCCGGATGAATGCGTCGTCGATCTGTTCGGCGCGCGCCGCGCACTGGCCGCGCTGCGCCATGCCGAACAGGGCCTTGCGAGCACCGAAGAGATTGCCGACGTCGACTGGACGCTCGACACACGCATCACGGCCGCGCTCGAGCGCGTCGGACTGAGCGATGCGCTCGACGCGCCGTTGGCGACGCTATCCGGCGGCCAGGCCACCCGGGCGCGCCTCGCCGCGCTGACCTTCGCGCAGCCCGACTTTCTGCTGCTCGACGAGCCCACCAACAATCTCGACCGTGCGGGACGCAAGGCGGTGATCGACCTGCTCGCCGACTGGCGGCAAGGCGCCATCATCGTCAGCCACGACCGCGAATTGCTGGAGACCATGGATGCGATCGTCGAACTGACCTCGCTGGAAGCCAGGCGCTACGGCGGCAATTGGAGCCAGTATCGCGCACGCAAGGCCGTCGAGCTGTCGGCAGCACGGCACGATCTGGCGGATGCCGAAAAGCGCGTCGCCGAGATCGACCGCAACGCCAGAGAAGCCAACGAACGGAAGGCGCGCAAGGACGGTGCAGGTGCAAGGAAGCGCGCCAAGGGCGATCTGCCGCGGATCGCCGCCGGGCTGCGCAAGGACCGCAGCGAGGACACCGGCGGCGAGAACGCCCGCCTCGCCGAACGACGGCGAACGCAAGCGCTCGAACTTGCCACCGCGGCGCGGCAGCGCATCGAGGTGCTGCAACCATTCTCGGTGCAATTGCCGTCGACGCATCTGCCGGCGAGCAGGATGGTGCTGCGAATCGACGCGGCCGATGTCGGCTACGGCACGGACGTGCCGATCCTGCGCGATCTCACCTTCTCCATGTCAGGTCCGGAGCGCGTCGCGATCACTGGCCCCAACGGCGCCGGCAAGACGACGTTGCTCAAGCTCATCAGCGGCGACCTGATCGCGGCGCGCGGCACCGTCGAGGTGATGACCCGGTTCGCCGTGTTCGATCAGGCAGTCAGCCTGCTCGATGCGTCGGCCTCCATCCTGGAGAATTTCCGGCGCATCAATCCGGATACCGGCGAGAACGCCTGTCGCGCGGCGCTGGCGCGATTCATGTTCCGCGCCGATGCCGCGCTGCAGGCCGTCGCGAGCCTCAGCGGCGGCCAGTTGCTTCGCGCCGGTCTCGCCTGTGTGCTGGGCGGCGTGAGGCCTCCGCCTTTCCTGATCCTCGATGAGCCGACCAATCATCTCGACATCGAATCCATGGAAGCGGTCGAGGCCGGCTTGCGCGCCTATGACGGCGCGCTGCTGGTCGTCAGCCACGACGAGGCCTTCCTCGAGGCCATCGCGATCACGCGCAGACTGGACCTCGCTTCGTGGAGGTGACGCGGAGAGCGGAAGAAATGCCCTTACGCAATCAATGTTTCGAACGACGAAGATTGGTCCGGAATTGAACAGCCGAGCACGCGTCGCCTTGGGGTAGGGCGTAAGGCGCGGTGCTCGGCTGTCAGGCCGCGCGGCGGTGCGGCCATCCCGCCAGCCTCGCTTGTCCCCAAGCACGAGGCCGTCGGAGCTGAATCTGGTCTGTTGCTAAATCCGCGCCGTCGAATGGAGCGCGTTTCTCCAGAGGGCAAATGCGACGAAGCCAGCGAGCAACAAAAAGCCGCCACCGGCCGCGATCAGGAAATGCGCGAGCGTCATCTTGGAACATCCCAATTGAAAGGCTTCATGCGGAGCGATATGCGCCGCAACCTGGCAATCAAAAGCACTTCAAAATTGATTTGCCCCGCCGGCCGCCGCCGGACAGCCCGAAAGGTGGCTGGCACTGCGCTCTGCCCACCCTTCGATTTCAGAGAGGTCGTCCAGCCACTCGGCTGTTGCCGCTCATCGCGCGGTTCGTCACACCGCTCAATGGCCACGAGGATAATCGATAAAACTTTATCGACAATCGAAACGGAAAATTAAGGTTACCGAGGCGGCCCGAAGGCCGGCTCCCGGCAAAATATCGAAAACAACCCCATGCAAAGTAGCCGGCGGCCGCCGCTCCGGCCTGAGCGGCGGTCAATCGGAGCAACATCCTCCGGACGAAAGTTCGCAGGGCATGTCACGTTTCGACGCGCTGCCTTGTCTTGGCTTCTGCAATGGCAGCAGCAGAGGACACCATGCACACACTCGGAACCGGCGGCGGTCGTACCCTGATCGCAATCGTCTATCATAGCGCCTACGGCCATACCCGGCGTCAAGCGGAGGCCGTCAGGTCCGGCATCCAGGATGTCGATGGCGCGGAGGCGCTACTGGTGCCTGTCGAGAACGTGGAACAGAACTGGGATCGGCTGATGGGTGCGGAAGCGCTGATCTTCGGCACGCCCACCTACATGGGCGCCGCCTCCGCGGCCTTCAAAGCCTTTCAGGAAGCAACGTCACGGGCGGTGATGTCCAAGGGCTATCGCTGGAAAGACAAGCTCGCGGCAGGCTTCACCAATTCGGGGGCACATGCCGGCGACAAGCTGTCTACATTGGTCCAGCTTGCATTGTTCGCCGCCCAGCATGGCATGCATTGGGTCAATCTCGATCTGCCCCCGGGGAACAATTCCGCATCGGGATCGGAAGCCGATCCGAACAGGCTGGGGTTCTGGCTCGGAGCCGGGGCGCAGTCGAACACCGACGAGGGTGCGGACACCGCTCCGCCCGACTCCGATCTCGCGACCGCCCGTCACCTCGGACAGCGGGTGGCGAAGACGGCGCTGCAGTTTGCGCGTGGCCGTGACGCGACCTCAGCGGCCGTTCGGGCCGCGTCATGACCGACGCGCCTGAAGACGCGACGGCGGCCGAGATCTTCGCCGATCTGCGGCCACGCCTGATCCGGCTGGCCTATCGGATGCTGGGCTCGGTCGCCGACGCGGAGGACGTCGTTCACGACGCCTGGCTGCGCTGGCTCGCCGCCGATCGCGACCAGGTGCGCGACCCCAAGGCGCTCCTGCACACCATCGTCACACGCCTGGCCCTCAACGAACTGAAATCCGCGCGGCGTCGGCGCGTCACCTATGTCGGACCGTGGTTGCCCGAACCTTTCTTCGACCCCGAAGGCGAGGAGTCCGCCGACGATCTGACCCTGCCGCTGATGATCGCGCTGGAGCGATTGTCGCCATTGGAACGGGCGGCCTTTCTGCTGCACGACGTGTTCGGATTGGAATTCGATGCCGTATCGGAGACGATCGGGCGTGAGGCTGCGACCTGTCGCAAGCTTGCCAGCCGCGCCCGCGCGCATATCCACGCTGCGAGGCCGAGGTTCGTCGTCGACAATGAAGAAGGTCTGCGACTCGCAAATGCCTTCTTCACGGCCACGCGGACGGGCGACCTTGCCACGTTGCGCGCGATGCTGGCCGAAGATGTCGTGGTCTACGCGGATGGCGGCGGCCGGGTTCCTGCACCTATCCGACCTCTGGTCGGGCTTGAAGCCACCATAGAGCGCTTCGCCGCGCTCGCCCGTCTCTTCACCGTGCATCCCTCACGATTGATCCGCTACGCCATCATCAACGGATTGCCGGGCTTCATCTCCGTAGAGAACGGCAATGTTGTTCAAACGACAGCCTTGCATATCGAGAATGAACGGGTCGTTGCGATCTATGTGACGCGTAATCCGGACAAGCTGCAGAACGTGCCTGGTGTGACGGGATGGCGGAATTGACTATACTCCATACGTCCCCACTCGGCGCCGATAGCGGTAGACGAGATCGTGCACCTCCCCTTCATCGCCCCTCCTTTGCTCGGCCCTGCCAGATCGCGACCGCACCTGCGAGCAACACAGCGGCCGATATCACGAGCGAGGCATGCACGCCTGCCATGAACGCGTTGTTCCCTGCGACCAGCGAGCCGAACAGGGCAACGCCAAGCACGCTGCCGGCCTGCCGCGTCGCGTTCAATACGCCGGCGGCGATGCCGGATCGCGACTTCTCGACGCTGCCGAGCAGCGTCGAGGTCAAAGACGGCACGAGCAGGCCGAGCCCGCCGCCGAGGACGAGGAGCTGAGCGCCGATCGCCCCGTAGCTGGTGCCTGAGGCCATAGGCAGCAGTGCAACGCAGCCCGCGGCGGTGATCACACAAGCCAGCGCAATGGTTTGCGGCGCGCCGAGGCGCTCGCTGACCGACGCGGTGATCAGATTGGCGGGCAGCACCATGGCCATCATGGGCACGAAGGCCAGGCCCGTTGCGAACGGCGACCAGCCATTGACGTTCTGGAAGTAGAGACTGAGTACGAAGATCAGGCCGTAGAAGGCGATGTTGAAGAGAAGCCCGACCAGAGCGGTCAGCGCGAACATGTGATGGCGGAACAGCGACAGCGGCAGCATCGGTTGCGGCGCGCGCGCCTCGCGCCATACGAACAGGACTCCGATTACGGCCGCCCCCGCGAAGCCCATGACGACGAGCGGATGGCTCCAGCCCAGCGCGCCGCCCTCGATCAAGGCGCCGGCCAGCGTGCCGAGGGTTGCAATCGCCGCGATCTGTCCGGGCAGATCAATCTCGCGCTGCGCGAGCCGCGGCGTCTCCTCGGCGTAACGCCAAGCGAGCCAGAGGCCGGCGGCGCCAATCGGCAAGTTGACAAGAAAGATCGCACGCCAGCTGACCAGCGCGATCAGCGCGCCGCCAACTAGCGGCCCCGCAGTCAGTGCGACGCTCGCACCTGCGGCCCAGAAGCCGACCGCGCGGCCGCGCGCCTTCGGATCGGTATAGGCGTGATTGAGTAGCGTCAGCGAGTTCGGCACCAGGATTGCCGCCGCCAGGCCCTGCACGGAGCGAGCAACGATCAGGAACATCGCCGACGGAGCCAATGCGCAGGCGAGCGAAGCCAACGTGAAGATTGCAAAGCCCCCTATGAATATCCGCTTGGCGCCAACGCGATCACCGAGCGCACCGGCAGTCAAAATGAAGGCAGCGAATGCGATGGTATAGGCGGTCACCACCCATTGCAGCTCGGCCACGCTGCCGCCGAGCGAGGCGCTGATGCTGCTCAGCGCGGTATTAACGATGGTGATATCCAACTGCACGACGCCGAGGCCGAGGCTCGTGGCGGCAAGCGCCAGCGCCGCGGCGAGAGGCGAACGGGATGACGTGCTGTCAGGGCCGGCTTGTTCCGGCTGCCTTGTGTTGAGCGAAGTTGTTTGCATTGATCACACTCGGTTGCCTGTGAGATTTTGATGACTCAGACCAGCCCGCTTTGCGATTATCATTCGATGCCAATCGAACATTTGGAGCCGCGAGACTTTCGTCCCATCGCGGCGATGCCTTTCGCTGGGGCTTAGTGGCGTCCAGACAACCTATGTCCCGCGATTGAACCGGTCTTGCAGAAACACTACGATCTTGGCCGAAGTATTCGTGCTTGGCACTGTGTCCCCGTCGGCGTAGAACAAGACATGGATACGGGACCCAAGATCGCCCAGGTCGCGGCACTCATCGGCGATCCGGCGCGTGCCAACATGCTCAGTGCGCTGATGGATGGCCGAACGTTGACCGCCTCGGAGCTCGCCTATGTGTCCGGCGTGGCGCCGCAGACAGCGAGTGGCCATCTTGCGAAACTCAGCGACGCCGGATTGCTTGCGCTCGCAAAGCAAGGCCGACGACGATATTTTCGCTTGGCCTCTCCGCACGTCGCACGCGTGCTGGAAGGTCTCATGGTGGTGGCGCAGGACGGCCCCGCCCGGCAGCGCAATCTCTGGCGCGGCGGAGAGACGCTCCGACACGCGCGGACGTGCTATGACCACATGGCCGGCCGCATCGCCGTCGCGATCGCCGACCGGCTTGTCCAGCAGTCGTTTATTCTGCTCGACGAGGATGGCGGACAACTCACCCATGCCGGTCGGTCATTCTTCGATGAGTTAGGCGTCGATCTTCGCCTCGCCTCCAAGCGCCGGGTGTTCTGTCGCCCCTGTCTCGACTGGAGCGAGCGCCGGCCGCATCTGGCCGGGGCGCTCGGCGCTGCCATCCTTCATCACGCTCTCGAGCACGATTGGGTCGAGCATGTCAGGGATAGCCGTGCGCTCGTCGTGACGCCTGCTGGTGTTAGAGGACTTGCCACAACGTTCGGCATCGAGGGCGCCCCCTCGAGGGACGGCCGCGAAGGGCGGGTTACATTACTGTCCAGAGGCCGGGTAGCGGTTATCTCGGGTTGAGCCGGCTCCAGCGCGTCCAACACCCGGAACGGACCGCCCATGCCGGCGGACCGGGACGAAGCCAGGAATGCCCGGTAGGCCGGGAGTCATGGGCAACCTGTACACGAAGCGTCAGGCGAGCGGTCGAGATCGTTGGAATGTCAGGGGGCATTGGCCCTACGCTTCTCCGAAGCTTCGGGAGACACCCTTCGCCCTGGTCTGAAAGGGTGGCTTGCCACCCGAAGCCCGGCAGGGCGCAGGGTGGCGGAGAGGGAGGGATTCGAACCCCCGATAGGCTTGCACCTATGCCGCATTTCGAGTGCGGTGCATTCAACCACTCTGCCACCTCTCCAGTGGCCCGGGTGATTTGCGCCACCCGCGGTCGGGGCGTGTTCTAGGCGAGGATGGCGGGACAGACAAGGCGCTGCAATAATATTTCCATCACTGCCGCCTCGCCCCGTCAAAGCACGGGGGCGGCGGGAGAAAGCGCGCGGAAACAAAGCGCTAGCGGAACGGTTCTGGTTCGATCGGCGCACAAGCGAACCAGCCGCAGCAGGAGCGGGCCATGGAGCATGTGACGATTCGAGCCAATGGTGCGGCATTCCACGTCGCGCGGACCGGCACTGGGAGGCCGCTGCTGCTGTTGCACGGCTGGCCGGAGTTCTGGCTGACCTGGAAGCCGGTGATGGCGCGCCTCACAGGCCGCTACACCCTGATCGCCCCCGACCTGCGCGGCTTCGGCGACAGCGACAAGCCGCACGGCGCCTATGGCCCCGATCAGCATACCGACGACATGCTGGCGCTGCTGGACGCGCTCGGCGTCGACAAGGCCGGCGTGGTCGGCCACGACGTCGGTGGCGCCGTGATGCAGCCCCTCGCCCGCAAGGCGCCCGACCGCATCGCCGGATTGTTTTTCTTCGATTTCGTCTATCCCGGCATCGGGCCGAGGATGGCCGCGCCCGACCGGCTGAACCACATCTGGTACCAGTCGTTCCACCAGATGGAGATGGCGCCGGCGCTGGTCGGCGCCAACAGAGACAGCTGCCGCACCTATATCGGTCATTTCCTGCACAACTGGTCGCACCGCAAGACCGCGTTCGACGACGTCATCGGGGATTTCGCCGACAATTTCTTCAAGCCCGGCAACCTCGCCGGCGGCTTTGCGCATTATCGCGCGTCACATGCGGGGCGCGTGAAGATGATGCAGGGCGAAGCCTCGGCGCTGCCGCCGATCGCGGTGCCGACCTGCATCCGCTGGGCCGAGCACGACCCGCTGTTTCCCTATGCCTGGACCGACCGGCTGGGCGAGACCTTCTCCGATCTGGACCTCGAGATGTTTCCCGATGTCGGGCATTTCCCGCATCGCGAGGACCCCGACCGCGCGGCCGCCGAGATCGCCGGCTTCTTCGAGCGGATCAATTGGAAGTAGAAGTGGGTGGGACCGCCAGGACGCGACAAAAACTGGCGGTCCCGTGCCGCTTCTTAATATTGCTGGCCGGGAAGTGCGGCTTCGCCGGTCGGCGGGAGCGACACGGGCCACGGTAGCGAGCGACGTCGAAACGGCAACGCGAACCCGATCTTAACCTAACCGATCAACCTTACCGCGCGTAATCCGGGGCCGCTGGATCTGCGGATGGAGGTGCCCCGGATTTCGGTTCGCTGCATCCAGGCTACGCATGCTTACCTCCCCTTGAAAAGGGGAGGTCGCTTTGCTCGCCAGAGCCAAGCGGGTGGGGATCTGCTCTCTCCGCAAACAGCATCGCCTGCGGCTGACCCCCATCCCGACCTTCCCCCTTTCAGGGGGAAGGAGAAGGCAGACGGCAGCCCGGATGGAGCGCGCGCGATCGCCGAGCCCGCGCGGCTCAGGCATCGGCCTTCTTGGCTTTCTTGGCCTTTTTCTCGCTCTTTTCGTTCTCGTCGTCCTTGTCTTTTTTCTCGGCCTTCTTCTCGTCCTTGCCGTTGTCTTTCTTGCGATTGGTGTAGCGCGCATTGCCAAGCCCGGTTCCGATCGTCAGCACGCCCCAGCGCGCGACATCCTGCATGAACGGGACCTCGGCCAGCCCCTGCACCACGCCGTCATTATGCATCACGATCGCGGTGTCATGATCGCCGATCTGCGGGATCGCCTCGACCAGGCTCGCCGGCAAGTTGAATTTGCTGCTCTCCCAATTGCCGGGCAGGTTCTGCGCACCTTTTTCGATCGATCCGTCCTCATTGATGACGCCGGGACAGGCGATCCCGATGAACGGCGCGAGCTTGAGATTCTCCTTCTCGGCGGCGGCAATCAACTCCTTCAGCATCTTCACCAGCCGCTTCACGGCGCCTTCGCGCGTCGGCTCGTCGTCGGCGTGGCGCCACAGCTCCGATTTCCAGACTGCGGCCTTGGAGAGATCGGGCGCCTTCTTCCAGCGCGTCTCGACAACGCCGCAGCGAATGTTGGTGCCGCCGATATCGACGGCGAGGACGCCGTCATGGGCCTCGAAGATCCACGATGGCGCGAGGTGCAGCGTGCCGATCAGCCCGGCATCATCGGGGTGAAAGCGGATCGGCAGCAAATCGACCTTGAAATCCTCCGACTTCAGGATGATCTCGGTGCGCGCGATGGCGAGCTCACCGAGCCTGGAGTCGCGGAAGCCGCCGCCAACCACGATGCGCTCGGTCTTGGCCCAGGCCTTGGTGTTGAGGAAGCGCCGCGTCACATAGGCGAGCTCCTGGGCAAACTCCTCGATCGCGCTGTGCACGACCGCCGAGGCCTCGGTGTCGTCGCCGACCAGCAGCTCGTCGAGCTTCTTCTTGCTGATCTTGTCCGACGGCTCGTCGCCGAACGGATCCTCGTCCGACTTGCGCAGCGGCTTGCGCCAGCGGTCGAGGATCTTGCGAAAGGCGCCCTTGGAGGCGCGATCGCCGAGAAAGCCCTCGTCGTCCTTCAGCTCGATGTTGAAGCTGTCGATGTCGACAGACGGCAGCCGCGCGGCACCGTGGTGCGCGATGCCCGTGGTCAGTCCAGCGTCTTCAGCCATTCGCCCGTGCCTGCCCGCTTGAGGTTCCCAACGCTATTGTTGGAGCATGATCTTTTCGGAAAACCGCTACACACTTTTCCGGATCATGCTCTAACGACGGGGAACTCAAATGGTTGCGTCCCGCGCTGCGCCGTCTGGCCGGCGCGGGACGCAATTTCGCGTGCCTCAGGCGGCTTTCACCCCGTAACGCGCCGCAGGCGCACTGCGCGACAGGTTCGGCATCAGCTTCTGGCGGGCCGTTTCATAGGCCTGCCAATCGGCTGCCTCCGGCAGCGACGGCACGGTGATGACTTCGCCCTGGTCGAGACCGGCGAGCGCGGCGTCGACCATGTCCTCGGCCCTCATCACGATCTCGCCGGGCAGATGCTCGACCGGCGTGCCGGCCACGTCCCAGAACTCGGTCGCCGTGGCGCCCGGCAGCACCGCCTGGACCCGGATGTTCTTGTCCTTCAGCTCGTGCTGCAGCGACTGCGTCAATGCGAGGACGAAAGCCTTGCTGCCGCCGTAGACGCCGTTGAGCATCTCCGGCGCGACGCCGACCACCGAGGCGATGTTGACGACGGTGCCGCCGCCGCGCGCCACGAATGCCGGCACCGCCGCATAGGTCAGGCGCATCAGCGCGTCGACATTGAGCGCGATCAAGTCGCTCATCTTGTCGACATCGGATGCGAGCAGCGGCGCGGTCGCACCGACGCCCGCATTGTTCACCAGCACGCTGATGCCGGTGTTGCTGCGCAGAATGGATTCGATCCGCGATACGTCGCCGCGCTTGGCGAGGTCGGCGGCAACGATCTCGATCGATCGGCCTGTCTCCGCCGACAGACGCCTGGCAAGCCCATCGAGGCGCTCGCGGTTGCGTGCGACAAGGATCAGATCGTAGCCACGCCGTGCGAGCCGGTCCGCGTAGAGGGCACCGATTCCGGACGACGCACCGGTAACGAGCGCCGTTCCTTTGGCTGACTTGGTCATGTTGGTCTCCTGTTTGACCTGAACGGCCGGACTTGGCCGTTGCTCAGGTTCTACAGGCCCTCTTGCATGTCTCAAATGTCATATATACACCTTTTTAGGACACAGATTGCCGTTGGAGAGTTCCATGCAGGAGATCGGCTTCGTCGTCTTCCCGGGCTTCCAGGTGATGGGCTTCACCGCCATCACCGCCTTCGAGATCGCCAATCTGGTGGCCGGTGAAAACTTCTACCGGGTCACACTGCTGTCCGAGAATGGCGGCCCGGTGCGGTCATCCGCGGGCTTCAATGTCGAGACCGAAGCGTTCAGCGAGCGCAGCTTCGACACGCTGTTCGTCGGCGCCGGCACCGAGCTGCATCCGGCGTCACCGAAGCTGACCGACTATGTTCGCCGCGCCATGACGGCGTCACAGCGCATCGCCGCGCCCTGCGTTGGCGCCTTCTCGCTCGCCGAAGCCGGCCTGCTCGACGGCCGGCGCGTCTCCACGCACTGGCAATACGCCGCCGAGCTGCAGGCGCGCTTTCCCAAGCTGAAAGTCGAGCAGGATCGCATCTACATCGTCGACGGACCGATCTGGACCTCGGCCGGCATGACCGCGACAATCGATCTGGCGCTGGCGATGGTCGAGCATGACCTCGGCGTCGAGGTCGCCCGTTCGGTGGCGCGCAAGCTCGTCGTCTATCACCGCCGCACCGGCGGACAGTCGCAGTTTTCGGCGCTGCTCGAGCTCGACCCGAAATCCGACCGTATCCAGAACGCGCTCAATTACGCCAAGGCGCATCTGCGCAACGAGCTCTCGGTCGAGGAGTTGGCCGCCGTCGCACGGCTCAGCCCGCGCCAGTTCAGCCGCGCCTTCCGTTCGGAGACCGGTCAGTCGCCGGCCAAGGCAATCGAGCATCTTAGGGTCGAGGCGGCGCGCGAACTGATCGGCGACGGCCGCCATTCGATGGACGAAATTGCCGGTGAGACCGGCTTTGCCGACCGCGAACGGATGCGGCGGGCGTTCCTGCGGGTGCTGGGCCAGCCGCCCCAGACCATCCGCCGCCACGCCAGGACCGCGGCTCGGGCGCATGCTTGAGCCGTCAATCCGGGCCAAAATCACGCCAAACCCTTCATTTTTGGCCGGTTTTTGCCCTGCTTTACCTTGACTCTCCGCGGTTTGCGGCTATAAGTCCGCCCATCCGGCGCGGGGATTTCTCGCGCCGATCGTTTTTGTGCGATCCAGTTTGGGAATTCATTCCCTTCGCGCGAAACACATAACCCATAGCGACTGAACAAAAAGCCGACCCGGGCGATCCGTCCGAGGCCGGAACCGAACACGAAGGAATCAAACGATGTTCGCAGTCATCAAAACCGGCGGCCGGCAGTACCGTGTCGTTCCGAATGATGTACTCGAGATTGGCAAGATCGCCGGCGAAGTCGGCACGATCGTGCAGCTAGGCGAAGTTCTGGTGCTCGGCGGTGACACGCCGGTGCTGGGGACGCCCACCGTGGCAGGCGCCACCGTTGCGGCCGAAGTGCTGCAGCACAAGCGCGGCGCCAAGGTGATCGCGTTCAAGAAGCGTCGCCGCAAGAATTCACGCCGCAAGCGCGGCTATCGCGACGAGCTCACGGTGCTTCGCATCACCGAGATCCTCGCCGATAACGCCAAGCCGACCGTCGGCCCGCGGCCGAAGAAGGAAAAGGTCGCAGCGCCCGCCGATGGCGAGGACGCCGCGCCGAAGGCGGCCAAGAAGAAGGCGCCCGCAAAGGCGCCGGCCGCCAAGAAGGCTCCGGCCAAGAAGGCCGCGGCCAAGGCTTGAGAAGAAGTGATCGTCGCGCTTTCAGATGTGAAGCGTGACAAAACGTGAAATGATTCCGTCAAGGAATTGATCTAGAGATCAAAGCGAAGTCGGAGACGAGCCATGGCTCACAAAAAAGCAGGCGGTTCATCGCGCAACGGGCGTGATTCCAAAGGCAAGCGCCTTGGCATCAAGGCGTTCGGTGGCGAGCGCGTGACCCCCGGAAACATCATCGCGCGTCAGCGCGGCACCACCTGGCATCCTGGCCTTAATGTCGGCATGGGCACCGATCATACTCTCTTCGCCAAGGTCGAGGGTCATGTCGAGTTCCGTGCCAAAGCCAACGGCCGCACATTCGTATCGGTTATTCCGATGGCAGAGGCGGCCGAGTAGACGGTGGACACACATGAGTCCGCCGGGTCCTGTTGAACCGGCGGAGTCGCAAAGGGCTCCAAGGGGAGGCGGGATGACCGGCCTCCCCTTTTTGTTGCGCGCGTTCGACTTCGACCGCGCGTGACGTTCCAAGCGTTGCGTAACGATTTTTCGCATCACAGGAGCTCGACATGTTGCAGGACATCCCGACGCCGACCTTGCGCGAGGCAAGAGCATGCGTCCTCGAGACCGAACGGCTGACATTGCGCAAGCCGACGCTCGCGGACGTAAAAGCAATCGCACGCCTCGCCAACGACCGCCGCATCGCGGAGAACACCCGCCGCCTGCCGCATCCCTATACCCACGACGACGCCATCGACTTCGTGCGCGCGCTCGGCGCCGGCGGACGCGAAACCGTTTTCCTGATCGAGAACAATCACACGCCGATCGGCATGGTCGGCATCGACTGGCGCGAGGAGACATCGGCCGAACTCGGCTACTGGCTCGGCGTCGACTATTGGGGCCAGGGTTTCGGCACCGAGGCCGCGCGCGCCGTGATCGATTACTTCTTCGAGGAATTCGATCTCGACCAGCTGATCTCGGGCGCCCGCGTCGTCAATCCGTCGTCGCGCAACATTCTCGAGAAGTGCGGCTTCCAGTGGGGCGGCGTCGAGCTGCACCGCTTCGAGGCGCTGGGCTCGTCGAGCCCGGTCGACTGCTTCCGCCTGTCGCGCGGCGTCTGGGCGTCGCTGAAGAGCTGGAACAACTCGATCCGGCGGGAGAGCTGAGGCTCGATCCACAACAACGGTCGTCGTCCCCGCGAATGCGGGGACGACAGCTCCGTATGTGGACGCATTCATCCCACACAATCACGCCGGCGGATTGATCGCGGAGTCCGGGCGTCCAAGCTGCTGCTCGCGGACGAAGATGTAGAGGCCGGCCGCGATGATAATGGCGGCGCCGATGATCGTGGCCCAGGACGGCACGTCGCCGAACACCACGAAGCCGAAGATCACCGCCCAGACGATCATCGAATACTGGTACGGCACCACCACGCTCGCCGGCGCGAGCTTCAGCGAACGATTGACGCAAAGCAGCGCCGCGACCGAGATGATGCCGGCCGTGAAGAACAGCACGAGGCTGCCGGCTGACGGCGTCACCCAGCCGAACGGCGAGAGCACGAGGCCCAGGATGAACGTGCCGCCGAATTGCGACGTCGCCAGCACGATATCGGGCGTCGCGCGCAGCGAGCGCGTGATCAGCATCAGCACCGCAAATGACAGGCTGCCGCCAAGCGCGATCATCGCCGGCCAGCTGATCGTCTGCGCCGACGGCCGGAGCGCGATCAGCACCCCGCAGAAGCCGACCAGGATCGCCGTCCAGCGACGCCAGCCGATATGCTCGCCGAGCACGAGGCCCGACATCGCGGTGACGAAGATCGGTCCGGCCAGATAATAGGTGATGACGTCGGCGAGCGGCAGATAGACGGTCGCCAGGAAAAACGCCGCAACCTCCACCGTCGACAGCGTGACGCGCAGCAATTGCAGCCACGGCCGCTCCAGATGCAGGAAATCCGCGCGCCGCTGCCACACGATCGGCAGCAGCACGAGCAGCGCCGCGCAGGCGCGCAGCCACAGCAACTGCCCGACCGAATAGGTGGCGACGATGAATTTGCCCATCGCGTCGCCGAACGAGAACATGAAGATCGACAGCAGCATCAAGCCGATGCCGGCGAGCCGCGCCGATCGATCGTCGTAGGAGGACAGTTTTGCGAACAGGCTCATGGAGGGATTCCCGGGTCGTCCGGTTTAAGAGCCGTGGACGCCCGCGACAAGCCCGCCCATGACGAATTGAACGGAGACGAATTGAACGGATTGCCGCACCTGCGTCGCTGCGATACCGGTAGCTCATCCCGGCAACAAAAAGAGCAGGAAACGCCGCATGAGCGACTTCGACCCCACACAGCATCGCATGGTCCCCGCGCAGCGCTGGTTCGAGGATTTCGTGCTCGGCGAGCGCTTCGTGATTCCGAGCCGGACCCAGACCTCGGCGGTGTTCGCGGCGTTCCAGACCGCCAGCGGCGACACCCATCCGATCCATTACGACGTCGAATATTGCCGCACGCGCGGCATGCCTGATTTGCTCGCCCACGGCTTCCAGACCCTGGTGCACACCGCGCCCGGCGCCGGATTGTTTCCCTATGTCGTGGAGGAGTCGCTGATCGGCTTCCTCGAGCAATCGAGCAAGTTCCTGAAACCGGTCTATGCCGGCGATACCATCTACCCCGCGCTGGAGGTGATCGAGCTGTCGCCGGGCAAGACCACCGGCGTCGTGACGCTGCGCTCGACGGTTCACAACCAGCGCCGCGAGCTGGTGCTGGAGGGGATGCAGAAATTCCTGGTCCGGCGGCGGCCTGCTTAGCTGCTTGGGCCGTAAAAAGGCCCGAAAATTAAGGCTTTTCGCTGAAGTCAGGGCGTTTCCGGGTTGCCGCCGCGGCCACCCTGCCCTAACTAGTGAAAATCATGAAATTCCTCGATGAAGCCAAGGTCTATATTCGCTCAGGCGACGGCGGCAACGGCTGCGTCGCGTTCCGGCGCGAGAAGTTCATCGAGTTCGGCGGTCCTTCGGGCGGCAATGGCGGCCGCGGCGGCGACGTCATCATCGAGTCCGTCGACGGCCTGAACACGCTGATCGACTACCGCTACCAGCAGCACTTCAAGGCGCAAAAAGGCACCAATGGCATGGGCAAGGACCGCCATGGCGCCAACGGCAAGTCGATCGTGCTGAAAGTGCCGGTCGGCACCCAGGTGTTCGACGAGGACCGCGAGACGCTGCTGCACGACTTCACCGAGCTCGGCGAGACCTTCGTGCTGGCCAAGGGCGGCAATGGCGGCTTCGGCAACGCGCATTTCAAATCTTCCACCAACCGCGCCCCGCGCAACGCCAATCCCGGCGCGCCGGGCGAAGAGCGCTGGATCTGGCTGCGGCTGAAGCTGATCGCCGATGCCGGGCTGGTCGGCCTGCCCAATGCCGGCAAATCGACCTTCCTGTCGGTGGTCAGCGCGGCACGGCCGAAGATCGCCGACTATCCCTTCACCACGCTGCATCCGCAGCTTGGCGTGGTGAATTTCGGCGGCCGCGAATTCGTGCTCGCCGACATCCCCGGCCTGATCGAAGGCGCGCATGAAGGCGCCGGCCTCGGCGACCGCTTCCTCGGCCATGTCGAGCGCTGCCGCGTGCTGCTGCATCTGGTCGACGCGACCTGCGAGCATGCCGGCAAGGCCTACAAGACGGTGCGCACCGAGCTCGAAGCCTATGAGGGCCATCTCGCAGACAAGATCGAGATCGTCGCGCTCAACAAGATCGACGCGGTCGCGCCCGACGAACTGAAGAAGCAGAAGGACCGCCTCAAGCGGGCGGCGAAGAAGACCCCGCTGTTGCTGTCAGGCGCGACCGGCGAAGGCGTGCAGGATGCGCTGCGCGCGCTGGTCGAGGTGATCGGCGAAGCGCCGGTGTCCAACAAGGCCAAGGGCGGCCAGGCGGAGCCGTGGGCGACGCCGGTGCCGCAGGGTTGAACGGCACAAGCCGCGTAACGCCTGGACTTCCCAAGCCACATTGTGGCGTCTATTGCTTCCACCTTCCTGCCAGACCAAATCCATGAAACGCCCCGCGCTCAAGAACTTTCGCCGCATCGTCGTCAAGGTCGGCTCATCGCTGCTGGTCGACTCGCAGGCCGGCGAAGTGCGCGCGTCCTGGCTCGCCGCGCTGGTCGAGGACATCGCAAAGCTGCACAAGCGGGGCTGCGAGGTCATGGTGGTGTCGTCGGGCTCGATCGCGCTCGGCCGCAGCCGCCTGAAGCTGCCGCGCGGCCCGCTGAAGCTCGAGGAGAGCCAGGCTGCCGCAGCGGTCGGCCAGATCGCGCTGGCGCGGATCTGGTCGGAGGTGCTCGGCCATCACGGCATCGGCGCCGGGCAGATCCTGGTGACGCTGCAGGACACCGAGGAGCGCCGCCGCTATCTCAACGCGCGCTCGACGATCGCAAAGCTGCTCGAATGGGGCGCGGTGCCCGTGATCAACGAGAACGACACGGTCGCGACCACCGAGATCCGCTACGGCGACAATGATCGCCTCGCCGCCCGCGTCGCCACCATGGCGAGCGCGGATCTGCTGATCCTGCTGTCCGATATCGACGGCCTCTACACCGCGCCGCCCGCGGTCGATCCCGACGCCAAGCTGATCCCGGTCGTCGAAAGCATCACCTCGGAGATCGAGGGGATGGCGGGCTCGGCGGGCTCGGAGCTGTCGCGCGGCGGCATGACCACCAAGATCGAGGCCGCGAAGATCGCGACCACGGCCGGCACCCATATGCTGATCGCGTCCGGCAAGATCGAGCATCCGCTTGCTGCGATCGCCGATGGCGGCCGCTGCACCTGGTTCCTGACCCCCGCCAATCCCGTCACCGCGCGAAAACGCTGGATCGCGGGATCGCTCGAGCCGAAGGGCACGCTGACCATCGATGCCGGCGCGGTGGCGGCGCTGCGCGCCGGCAAGAGCCTGCTGCCCGCAGGCGTGATCCGGGTCGACGGCCAGTTCGCCCGCGGGGATGCCGTGGTGGTGCGCGGCCCCGACACCCATGAGATCGGCCGCGGCCTCGTCGCCTACGACGCCGAGAACGCCGAGAAGATCAAGGGCCGCTCCTCGCCCGACGTGATGGCCATCCTGGGCATCAGCGGCCGGTCCGAGATGATCCATCGCGACGACCTCGTGATCGGCCCGGCCGGTACGATCCCACCCAAATAAGCCACTGGATAGGCCATTGGCCGAGCGGAGCGGCCTGCCGCCCACCTGCCATGCCGGTTCCGCGCCTCGCCACCCTTCAATTGCCATGCTAGAACATGGCCTTAGTCCAAAGCTGGTAGTTTCATGAGCGCCCCCCTGAAGGCGATCGACGGCAACGCCGATCTTACTGCCCTGATGACCGACCTCGCCGCCAAGGCGCGCGCCGCGGCGCGCGTGCTGGCACTGGCGCCGCCGGAGCAGAAGGACCGGGCGCTCGTCGCGATCGAGCGCGCGATCCGCGCCAACGCGCCGGCCATCCTCGCCGCCAATGCCGAGGATGTCGCCGAGGCGCGCGCCGCCGGCATGAGCTCTGCCTTCGTCGACCGCCTGACGCTGACCCAGGCGCGCGTCGCCGGCATGGCCGATGGCGTTGCGACCGTGCGCGAGATCATCGATCCGGTCGGCGCCGTCACCGAAAGCTGGCAGCGGCCGAACGGCATGACCATCGAACGCGTCCGCGTGCCGCTCGGCGTCATCGGCGTGATCTTCGAGAGCCGCCCCAACGTCGCCGCCGACGCCGGCGTGCTCTGCCTGAAGTCCGGCAACGCCGTGATCCTGCGCGGCGGCTCGGACAGTTTCCGCTCCTGCCGCGCGATCCATGCCTGCCTGGTGCAGGGCCTGCGTGAAGCCGGCCTGCCCGAGGCCGCGATTACCCTGGTGCCGACCCGTGACCGCGCGGCCGTCGGCCTGATGCTGACGGGATTGAACGGCGGCATCGATGTGATCGTACCGCGCGGCGGCAAGAGTCTCGTTGCACGCGTCGAGGCGGAGGCACGTGTTCCGGTGTTCGCGCATCTCGAGGGCGTCAACCACATTTACGTCGATGCCAGCGCCAGGCTCGATATGGCCAAGGCGGTCGTGCTGAACGCCAAGATGCGCCGTCCCGGCGTCTGCGGCGCGGTCGAGACCCTGCTGGTCGATCGCAACGCTGCCGCGACAAAGCTGAAGCCGCTGGTCGAGCTGCTGATCGATGCAGGCTGCGAGGTGCGCGGCGACGACGTCGTGCAAAGCGCCGATGCCAGGGTGAAGCCCGCATCCGACGAGGACTGGGACACCGAATATGAGGACGCGATCATCTCGGCGAAGATCGTCGACGGTCTCGATGAAGCGATTGCGCATATTCAGAATCACGGCTCGCATCACACCGATGCGATCGTGACCGAGGATGCCGCTGCCGCGCAAAGATTTCTCAACGAGGTCGATTCGGCGATCGTGCTGCACAACGCCTCGACCCAGTTCGCCGACGGCGGCGAGTTCGGCTTCGGCGCGGAGATCGGAATTGCCACCGGCAAATTCCACGCCCGCGGGCCGGTCGGCGCCGAGCAGCTGACGAGCTTCAAGTACCGCGTCCACGGCACCGGGCAGACGCGGCCGTGATCATTGTCGCACGCGCACGGTAAGCCCTTGCAGCAAGCATCGAGCGTGTCGTTATCCGCAGCCCAGGCGCTTCCGTTCTATACCAACGGCATGCGCATCGGGCTGCTTGGCGGCTCGTTCAATCCGCCGCACGCCGCGCATCGCGCCATCAGCCTGTTTGCGCTCAAGCGCCTGCAGCTCGACCGCGTGTGGTGGCTGCTGACGCCGGGCAATCCGCTGAAGAACCATGATGGCCTGCATGCGCTTGCCGAGCGCGCCGAGGCCGCGCGCCGCGTTGCCGACGATCCGCGCATCGACATCAGCTGTCTCGAAGCTGTCATTGGCGTCAGCTACACTGTGGACACGATCATCCACTTGCGCCGCCGTGTCTCCGGCGTGCACTTCGTCTGGATCATGGGCGCTGACAATCTCGCGCAATTTCATCGCTGGAAAGATTGGCGGCGCATCGCGTCCGATGTGCCGATTGCCGTGATCGATCGTCCGCCGCAAAGCTTCCGCGCCCTTGCCGCACCGGCGGCGCAGGCACTCGCGCGCTATCGCATGCCCGAAAATCAGGCGACACGGCTGGCCGACCAGCAGGCGCCGGCCTGGGTGTTCCTGACAGGAATGAAATCCAATCTGTCTTCGACCGGACTTCGGAACCCGGACGGGAGCTGGAGAACGGGATGAAGCGCAAAAGGGTTACTGGAATATTGAAACCATTAACCCCACATGCGTAGTATGGTGCGTGGGGCCGAGGATTCGGCACCCGCGATACAGTGAAAGGAATGGTCCCTGGCCACATCTGTATTGTCAAAGTCTGTTTTACCCAAGGTTCCAAAGACTGCGCGTAAAACATCGACGAAAACCGCGGCCTTGCAGGCGCAGCCGGACGCCGACAAACCGGATGCCAACAAGACGCTGAGCCTGATCCTCTCCCGCCTCGAGGACATGAAGGCGGAAGAGACGGTCACCATCGACCTTCGGGGCAAATCCGCATATTCCGACTACATGATCGTCACCACGGGCCGCGTTAACCGGCACGTTGGCGCGATCGCGGAAAATGTGACGAAGAGCCTCAAGGAGAACGGGATCAGGAACATCCATGTCGAGGGCTTGCCCAATTGCGACTGGGTGCTGATCGATTCCGGCGACGTGATCGTGCACGTGTTCAGGCCTGAGGTGCGCGAGTTCTACAATCTCGAACGGTTGTGGACTCAGAACCCGGCGGTCGCGGCGGTCTAAGGGGTATCGAAGCCGATGCGAATCGGCTGCAGCGCAGCTAGTCTGCGTTGATGCGCCTCGTCGTGATCTGCATCGGCCGTCTGAAACAGGGCCCTGAACGGGAGCTCGCCGAGCGTTACCGCGAGCGCTTCGAGGATATCGGCCGCAAGCTCGGGTTTCGTGGCCTCGAGATCCATGAGATCGCGGAAAGCCGCGCGCGCGACACCGCCGCGCGCATTGCCGAAGAAGCTGCGGCGATCTCGGCGCTGCTGCCCGAGAAGCACGCGCTGGTCGCCCTCGACGAACGCGGCAAGAGCATCGACAGTGCGAGCCTTGCCCGGCAGCTCGGCCGCTGGCGCGACGAGGGAACAGCACATACTGTCTTCGTGATCGGCGGCGCGGACGGACTTTCGCCTGAATTGCAGCGCAAGGCTTTGTTGCGAATTGCATTCGGCTCCGCGACCTGGCCGCATCAAATGGTCCGCGTCATGCTTTTGGAACAGATTTATCGCGCCGCGACCATTTTGGCCGGCCACCCCTATCATCGCGCGTAAGACGCGGTGACGGACAGTCGAAAGCGCTGAACTCACGCGAATGCAGCACAAGCGGGACACAGCTTCGTATTCGGCTTCGCATGTCGGCACCGCGCGCCGCCGCTGGCTGCCGGCATCGCTGCCGCTGTCGATCGCGATGTTCGCCGCATGTCCGCTGGTCGCGGCGCATGCGCAAGCGACACCATCAGCACAACAGCCCGCGCCGCCCGCACAGCAGGCCGCGACAGCAGAGACATCGCCCGACGCGATCAAGCAGCGCGAGCAGGAACTCGAGGCCGCGCGCGAGCAGCAGCGCAAGGCGACCGAGCTGCAGGAGAAGCTGAAGGCCGATATCGCCGCGATCGGCCAGGACCGCAGCAAGCTCAATCAGCAGCTGATCGACATTGCCGGCCAGGTGCGCGGCGTCGAGACCCGGATCGCGGACGCCGAGGCGCGCCTGCAGCCGCTCGACGGCCGTGAGCGCGAAATCCGCGCCTCGCTCGATTCACGCCGCTCCGAGGTGATCGAGGTGCTGGCCGCGTTGCAGCGCGCCGGGCGGCGCACGCCGCCGGCGCTGCTGGTGCGGCCCGAGGACGCGCTGCAATCGCTGCGCACCGCGATGCTGCTCGGCGCCGTGGTGCCGGAGTTGCGCGTCCGCGCCGAGAAGCTTGCGGCCGATCTCGGCGAACTGGTGGCGCTGCGCAAGACCATCTCGACCGAACGCGATGCGCTGGCGGCCGACCGCGACAAGCTGAGGGAAGACCAGACCCGCCTGGCGGCGCTGGTCGACGAACGGCAGCGGCAGCAGAGCGCGGCCGAAAAGGACATGGAGGCCGAAGGCGCCCGCGCCATCGCGCTGTCGAAGCAGGCCGACAATCTGCAGAGCCTGATCGCCAAGATGGAGCAGGATCTCAAGAGCGCGGCCAAGGCCGCCGCCACGGCCAGCCTCCAGGGAGCGCCGGCGACGGTTAACGGCAAGCCGAATCTGGGGGCGCTCAAGGACCCGGCCCGCATGAGCCCGGCGGTCGCTTTCGCCTCGGCCAAAGGCCTGTTCTCCTATCCCGTGAATGGCACCAAGATTCGCGAATTTGGCGGTTCCGACGGCGCGGGGGGCGTACAAAAAGGCATTTCTTTGGCAGCCAAGCCGGGCGCGCAGGTCACAACCCCGTGTGACGGCTGGGTTGTTTACGCTGGTCCTTTCCGCAGCTATGGACAACTCTTGATCCTCAATGCCGGGGGCGGGTATCATGTCCTGATCGCCGGGATGGAGCGTATTTCGGTAAACATCGGCCAGTTTGTACTCACGGGGGAGCCGGTTGCGACCATGGGGTCGACGTCCCAGGTTGCATCCATTCTCGCCACCAATGCGAGCCAGCCAGTGCTCTATGTCGAGTTCCGGAAAGACGGCACTCCAATCGATCCAGGTCCATGGTGGGCCGCAAATGAAGGCGAAAAGGTTCGCGGATGATGCGCAAGACTTCGGTAATTCTCCTTAGCGCCGCCACCGGCGCGGCCCTGACGCTTTTCGTCACGCAGCCCCGCGCTGTGCTGATGGGATCGAGCGCGCGCGCCGCGACGTCGGACACCTATCGCCAGCTCAATCTGTTCGGCGACGTGTTCGAGCGGGTGCGCAGCGACTATGTCGAGAAGCCCGATGACAGCAAGCTGGTCGAATCCGCGATCTCCGGCATGCTGTCCGGCCTCGACCCGCACTCGAGCTACATGGACGCCAAGAGCTTCCGCGATATGCAGGTGCAGACCCGCGGCGAGTTCGGCGGCCTCGGCATCGAAGTCACGATGGAAGACGGCCTGATCAAGGTGGTCTCGCCGATCGACGACACCCCGGCCTCGAAGGCCGGCATCATGGCCAACGACATCATCACGACCCTCGACGACGAGGCCGTGCAGGGCCTGACCTTGAACCAGGCCGTCGAGAAGATGCGTGGTCCGGTCAACACCAAGATCAAGCTCAAGATCATCCGCAAGGGCCAGGACAATCCGATCGACGTCACGCTGGTGCGCGACAACATCCGCGTCCGCTCGGTGCGTGCGCGCGTCGAGGCCGATGACATCGCCTATATCCGCATCACCACCTTCAATGAGCAGACCACCGAAGGCCTGAAGAAGGAGATCACCAATCTGCAGGGCCAGATCGGCGACAAGCTGAAGGGCTACGTCATCGATCTTCGCAACAACCCGGGCGGCCTGCTCGAAGAGGCGGTCACGGTGTCCGACTCCTTCCTGGAGCGCGGCGAGATTGTCTCGACCCGCGGACGCAATGCCGAGGAAACCCAGCGCCGCGCCGCCCATCCGGGCGACCTGACCAAGGGCAAGCCGGTGATCGTGCTGATCAACGGCGGCTCGGCCTCCGCCTCCGAAATCGTCGCCGGCGCGCTGCAGGACCACAAGCGGGCGACGCTGGTCGGCACCCGTTCGTTCGGCAAGGGCTCGGTGCAGACCATCATCCCGCTCGGCTCGGGCAATGGCGCGCTGCGCCTGACCACCGCGCGCTACTACACGCCGTCGGGCAAGTCGATCCAGGCCAAGGGCATCGTGCCCGACATCGAGGTGCTGCAGGACGTGCCGGAAGAGCTGAAGGCGCGCACCGACACCAAGGGCGAAGCCTCGCTGCGCGGCCACCTGAAGAACGACGGCGACGAGAAGACCGGCTCGCAGTCCTACGTCCCGCCGGACGCCAAGGACGACAAGGCGCTGAAGATGGCCGACGACCTGCTGCACGGCATCAAGTCGACCTCCAGCGCGCCAGCGGCGCCGGAGGCTGCGCGCGACAAGGCCGCGGTCGACAAGCCGGGCAACAAGGCCGCGAACTGATTTAATCCGATCGATTCGGCGAACAGGGCGGCCCTCGGGCCGCCCTTTCTGCTTTCAGTGTGTCCACCCGTAACCGTGCTTTGACGGGGAGGCCGGCGCGCGGGAATGCACCGCATCGTGCTATCGTTCGCGCTGTTGATTCGGGGAGGGTCATGGCAGAGGCGGCCGACGAACTGAGCACGCCGCTTGGGCAGACGACCGTGGGCAGGACGCGCCGTTTTCGCCTGCCATTCACGGCGATGCAGGCGCTCGCCGTGCTGCTCGGGCTCGTGCTAGTCGGCTTTGTCGGCATCGCGCTGTTCAACGACAACCCGCTCGGCGGCGAACCGATCGCCCGTGTCACGCTCCGCAATCCCCCGCCCGCCGCCGCTGACGACAAGCACGCTCCGGCTGCCCAGGCGGCGGCCGAACCGGCGGCCAAATCCGCCGCCAAGGCGCCGGCCGCAGCCAGTGACGCCAGAACCGTCACCATCATCGACGGCTCCAGCGGCAAGCGCCAGGACGTGGTGATCGGCGCCGGCGATCCGGCCGACAAGGCCGATGGCGACGCGCCGCCGCTCGCGATGACCGGCATCGATCCGCGCCTGCTGGAAAAGTCACGCTATGGCATGATCCCGGTGGTCGCCGACGGCCTGAAGCCGTTTACGGTCTACGCGGCCGAAGCTGACCGCGCCAAGGCCGCCCGGATGCCGGTGGTCGCCATCGTGGTCGCCGGCCTCGGCGTCGGCGCCGCCAAGACCACCGACGCCATCATGAAGCTGCCGCCGGCGGTGACGCTGGCCTTCACGCCCTATGGCTCCGATCCGGGCAAGCTTGCGGAACGCGCGAGGGGCCAGCGCCACGAGATCCTGCTGCAGATCCCGATGGAGCCGTTCGACTATCCCGACAACGATCCCGGGCCGCAAACCCTGCTGACCACGCTGAGCAGCGAGCAGAACCTCGACCGCTTCTATTGGCACCTGAGCCGCCTGCAAGGCTATGCCGGGATCGCCAATTTCATGGGAGGCCGATTCGTTGCAGCCGATCCCGTGATGCAGCCCATCGTCCGCGAAGCGGCCAAGCGCGGCCTGAGCTATTTCGACGACGGTTCCACTCCGCGTAGCGTCGCGCAGACCCTCTCCGCGGGCCAGTCATTGCCGTTCGCCAAGGCCGATTTCGCCATCGACGCGGTGCCGACGTCGGCGGAAATCGACCGCGCGCTGGTCAAGCTGGAAACGATCGCGAAGGAACGCGGCACGGCGGTGGGCGTCGCCTCGGCGTTGCCGGTCTCGATCGAGCGGCTCGGCGCCTGGCTCAAGACACTCGACTCCAAGGGCATTATGCTTGTGCCATTGACAACGGCGATGCTGAAATCAAAATCGGGCTAAAGATCAATCCGTTGGTGTTGCGCGAGACCTTGCCGGGGGGCCGGGTCGGGCGGCGCCGGAACTGTGCGAGGTAGCGGCAGCATGGCACGTTATGAAGACCTGCCCTATCGAACCTGCGTCGGCATAATGCTGCTGAATACAGCGGGGCTGGTCTTCATCGGACGCCGAGCGGGCGGCATCGAGCATGTCGACGACGCGCATGTCTGGCAGATGCCGCAAGGCGGCGTCGATCCCGGCGAGGATACGTTTCAGGCCGCGCGGCGCGAGCTCTATGAGGAGACCAGCATCAAGTCTGTGGAGAAGCTCGGCGAGGTCTCGGACTGGTTGATCTACGATATCCCGCGCACCGTCGCGGGCCGCGCCTGGAAGGGCCGCTATCGCGGACAGCGGCAAAAGTGGTTCGCGTTGCGCTTCACCGGCAATGAGAACGAGATCAACGTCGCCAATCCGGGCGGCGGCCACAAGGCCGAGTTCATCACCTGGCGCTGGGAGCCGATGAAGAATCTGCCGGAGCTGATTGTGCCGTTCAAGCGTCCGGTCTATGAGCGCGTCGTGAAGGAATTTGCCGGTCTCGCGGCCAAGTAACCGGCCGGGTAGACGCGCGACGTAGCCACCGAGATGTCATCAGATAAGCCTTATCGCCCCAATGTGGGCATCGCGCTGTTCAATGCCGACGGACGCGTGCTGATCGGCCACCGGATCAAGGACGATGGTCCGGAGATCGTGTTGCCCGGCCTCGAATGGCAGATGCCGCAGGGCGGCATCGACCCCGGCGAGGATCCGCGCCAGGCTGTGATGCGCGAATTGTGGGAGGAGACCGGGGCGGTCAACGCCGACTATCTCGGCGAGACCGACTGGATGACCTACGAATTCCCCGCCTATGACGGGCCGGCATCGCACCGGTTGGCCAAATTCCGCGGTCAGCGGCAGAAATGGTTTGCGTTGCGCTTCACCGGACGCGACGAGGAGATCGATCCATTGACGCCGCGCAACGGCCAGCCTGCTGAATTCGATCGATGGCGCTGGGAGCGCCTCGATCGCGTTGCCGATCTCGTGGTGCCGTTCCGCCGCGACGTTTATCGCGCGGTCGCGACCCGGTTCGCGGAATTCGCCGGCTGATCCTGCGGCGGAATGCGCCGCGCGTCGCCCGGCGTCATGCCGTAGGTCGAACGGAAGACGCGATAGAAGGTCGCGATGCTGTCGAAGCCGCACGAGAACGCGATCTCGTCGATGCTGCGCTCCCGTACCGCGTAGAGCGCACGCCTCGCCGCCTTCAACCTTGCCGCCGTCAGCGTTCGCGCAAATGACAGGCCGGTCGGCTCGAACAGCGCATGCAATTGCCGCAGCGAGATGCCGAGCTCGGCGGCAACCGCGGCCGGCGTGAGCGAGGCGCGATGCAGGTCGCGGAGCAGAATTTCGCGGGCGGCATGGAGGTAGCCCGCATGCAGCGCGGCACGGATTTCATCCTGGCGTGGCCGCAGGCGGCCGCGCGCGAGCAGCGCCAGGCGCACCATATGCGCAACATCGCCAGCGCACTGCCCGGCTTGCGCGAGATCTCGCGTCATGGAGCGGAACATAGCGCCGACAAGCCGGGTCAGGCTCGCATCGCGCGCCAGCGCGACCGGCGGCGCGTCCTCGATCCGCGCGCCGAGCACGAGCTCGTCGGTGGCCGGGATCTTGAGGCTGAAGAAGTCAAAGCCATCGGTCCGTTCGGGCGTCGAGGCAAACGGAAGATTGGAATGGCCGAACACCAGGTCTCCGTTGCGGACGAACTGGACGCGATCGCGGCCGATATTCATGTGGCCGGGGCCGCGCACCTGCCAGGCGAGATGCAGGCTGCTGCTCGGAACGCGCGCGATGTCGGATGCGGTCCGGCTGACACGGTAGGAGGAGGCCGACATTTGCGCCAGCACCGCACTGCCCACCGGCGTCGCGGAGAAGCGCCCGCGGAAATCGGCCCTCTTGTCGCGCTCGAGTTCGATCGTGACCCCGAACAGGCTCTTGCCCCGCACCTCGCACCAGTGCTCGAAACGATCCTGCGGGCGGAGAGCATCGGTAGAGAAAGTCAGCACGGCAGCTTGTCCGTTATGTCAGGAATGAAATCGCGACGCGGTCGGGCCAAATCGTCATCGCGCTGCAGCTTGTCATTTGTGCACGATCACTGCTGTAAGCTGCTTCACATATTTGCAGGTCGTTCGTTCGGGCCGACCGCGAAGATGCCGACTTGTCGAGAAGAGGCGAGCCGCCGCAGCGTCTCTTCCTCATCGTCGGCAACCAATCGGCTCTGACCTGCAATATCGGCCGCGAGGATCGCTGCGACCTGCGCTTCATGAATACCAGTCCCGGAACCCAGATATGCCGGGGAGAATGCCGCCAGACGATGCCGCGCGCAATAAGCATCGAACGCTCGCCAGGGCGTGGCGAGCGTTGAATTATTCAAGCCTTTGCAGGCGATGATCGAAAAAAGTGTGAGCTATTCCACTAAGGGGGTCGGCTCACTCGACGCAAAGGCGCGATCGCCGGTCAGCAACCGCGCCCTAGTGCATAGCCGTCGTGTTGAGCTCTTGCTGGATGCTCTTGAAGTGGTCGAGCCGTTCGATCGCGTGGTCGAGCTCGGAGCCCTCCTTCTCGGCGAGCTTCTCCTGCATCTCGTTGATCGTCTCGGCGAACTTCGCGCGATCGATGTCCGCAAGTGCGGTCGCGACGTCGGCGAGCACGGTGAGGCCCTTGTCCGAGACTTCGGCGAGGCCGCCGAGCACGATCACCTTCTCGCGCTTGCCGGCGGTCGTGATTGTCAGGATGCCCGGACGAACCGTGGCGATGACCGGAGCGTGTCCGGCGAGCACACCGAAATCACCCTCCACGCCGGGGACGTCAACCTGATCGACCTCGCCGGAGAAGGCGAGCTTTTCGGGAGAGACGAGATCGAAGTGGAAGGTGGCCATGGTCTTTCCGTTCTTTGCGCGCTCACCCGCGGGCTCAACCCGCGGGTCCATCAGTCAAAATACTTCGCGTGCGATGGATCGCCGGATCAAGTCCGGCGATGACGACATCCCAAAGCTTAGGCGGCTTCAGCCGCCAGCTTCTTGCCCTTCTCGACGGCTTCTTCGATGGTGCCGACCATGTAGAACGCCGCTTCCGGCAGATGGTCGTACTTGCCCTGGCAGAGATCGCGGAAGCCCTTGATGGTGTCGGCGAGGTCGACGAACTTGCCCGGCGAGCCGGTGAAGACTTCGGCGACGTGGAACGGCTGCGACAGGAAGCGCTCGACCTTGCGGGCGCGGGCCACCGTCAGCTTGTCCTCTTCCGACAGTTCGTCCATGCCGAGAATGGCGATGATGTCCTGCAGCGACTTGTAACGTTGCAGGATCTGCTGGACCATGCGCGCGGTGTTGTAGTGCTCGTCACCGACGACGAGCGCCGACAGCATGCGCGAGGTCGAGTCGAGCGGATCCACCGCCGGATAGATGCCCTTTTCCGAGATCGCGCGCGACAGCACCGTGGTGGCGTCCAAGTGCGCGAACGAGGTGGCGGGCGCCGGGTCGGTCAAGTCGTCGGCCGGCACGTAGATCGCCTGCACCGAGGTGATCGAGCCCTTCTGGGTGGTGGTGATGCGCTCCTGCAGCGCGCCCATGTCGGTCGCGAGCGTCGGCTGATAACCCACCGCCGAAGGAATACGGCCGAGCAGCGCCGACACTTCCGAGCCCGCCTGGGTGAAGCGGAAGATGTTGTCGACGAAGAACAGCACGTCCTGGCCCTGGTCGCGGAAATGCTCGGCGACCGTCAGACCGGTCAGACCGACGCGGGCGCGGGCGCCCGGCGGTTCGTTCATCTGGCCGAACACCAGTGCGCACTTCGACTTCACGCTCGGATCCGGATTGTGCGGATCGGCGTTGACCTTCGATTCGATGAACTCGTGATAGAGGTCGTTGCCCTCGCGGGTGCGCTCGCCGACGCCGGCGAACACGGAGTAACCGCCGTGCGCCTTCGCGACGTTGTTGATCAGCTCCTGAATCAGCACGGTCTTGCCGACGCCGGCGCCGCCGAACAGACCGATCTTGCCGCCCTTCGCGTACGGAGCAAGAAGATCGACGACCTTGATGCCGGTGACGAGAATTTCGGCTTCGGTCGACTGGTCGGTATAGGTCGGCGCTTCCTGATGGATGGCGCGCAGGCCGTCGGACTTGATTGGGCCGGCCTCATCGATCGGCTCGCCGATGACGTTGATGATGCGGCCCAGCGTGCCTTCGCCGACCGGCACCCGGATCGGTTCGCCGGTGTCGGTCACTTCCTGGCCGCGCACGAGGCCCTCGGTGATGTCCATCGCGATGGTGCGGACGGTCGATTCGCCGAGATGCTGCGCGACTTCGAGCACCAGGCGGTTGCCGCCGTTCTTGGTCTCAAGCGCGTTCAGAATCGCCGGAAGGTGGCCTTCGAACTGCACGTCGACCACGGCGCCCGTGACCTGGGTAACGCGACCGATCTGATTGGCTGCTGTAGCCATGGACTGTTCTCCTTCGAAATCTGCCTTAGACCGCCTCAGCGCCGGAGATGATCTCGATCAGCTCCTTCGTGATCTGGGCCTGACGGGTTCTGTTGTAAATCAGGGTTTGCTTGCGAATCATCTCGCCGGCATTGCGGGTCGCGCTGTCCATCGCGCTCATCTGCGCGCCATAGAACGAGGCGTTGTTCTCGAGCAGCGCGCGGAAGATCTGCACCGCGAGGTTGCGCGGCAGCAGGCTGCCGAGGATCTGGTCCTCTTCAGGCTCGTATTCGTAGGACGTGGAGGGCGCCGCATTGGCCGCGGGCTCAGCCACCTCTAGCGGGATGATCTGCTGCGCGGTCGGGATCTGCGCGATCACCGACTGGAAGCGCGAGTAGAACAATGTGCAGACATCGAACTCGCCGGCCTCGAACCGAGCCAGCACCTTGTTGGCGATGTCCTCGGCATTGACGAAACCGATCTGGCGCACCGAACGCAGGTCGAGGTGCTCGACGATGCGCTTCTCGAACGTCCGCCGCAGCTGCTCGTAGCCCTTGCGGCCGACGCAGAAGAATTTGACTTCCTTGCCCTGCGCGAGCAGCGCGTTCGCCCGTTCGCGCGCCAGGCGCACAATGGCGGAATTGAACGCGCCGGACAGGCCGCGCTCGCCGGTGCAGACCAGAAGCAGGTGCACCTGATCGTTGCCGGTGCCGGCAAGCAGCGCCGGCGCGCCGGGCGTGCCGTTGGCTGCCGCGGCGATGTTGGAAATCACCGCATCCATCTTGGTGGCATAGGGCCGCGCCGCTTCGGCGGCGTTCTGCGCGCGGCGCAGCTTCGAGGCTGCGACCATCTGCATGGCCTTGGTGATCTTCTGCGTCGCCTTGGTCGAGGCGATGCGGACCCGCATGTCTTTTAGTGACGCCATTCTTCGTTCACCCCGGCGATCCGACCACAATGGTCAGATCGCAAGCCTCCGTTCGTCACGCCCGGCGGCGAGCCGGGCGACGCCCCATTCGTTATGCAAACGTCTTGGCGAAGCCCTCGACGGCCGTCTTGAGCTTGGCGGCGGTGTCGTCGGACAGATCGCGGCTGGTGCGGATCGCATCGAGGATGTCGGCGTTCTTGCCGCGCAGCAGCGACAGCAGACCGTCCTCGAACGCCTTCACCTTGTTGAGCGGCAGCGGATCGAGATAGCCGTTGGTGCCGGCCCAGATCACGCAGACCTGCTCTTCCATCTTCAGCGGCGAGAATTGCGGCTGCTTCAGGAGCTCGGTCAGGCGCGAGCCGCGGTTGAGCAGGCGCTGGGTCGAGGCGTCAAGGTCCGAACCGAACTGCGCGAACGCCGCCATTTCGCGGTACTGCGCGAGCTCGCCCTTGATCTTGCCGGCGACCTTCTTGGTCGCCTTGGTCTGCGCCGACGAACCGACGCGCGACACCGACAGACCGACGTTCACGGCGGGACGGATGCCCTGGAAGAACAGGTCGGTTTCCAGGAAGATCTGGCCGTCGGTGATCGAAATCACGTTGGTCGGAATGTAGGCCGACACGTCGTTGGCCTGGGTTTCGATGACCGGCAGCGCCGTCAGCGAGCCCAAGCCATGCTCCTTGTTGAGCTTGGCGGCGCGCTCGAGCAGGCGGGAATGCAGGTAGAACACGTCGCCCGGATACGCTTCGCGGCCCGGCGGACGGCGCAGCAGCAGCGACATCTGGCGATAGGCGACGGCCTGCTTCGACAAGTCGTCATAGATGATCACGGCGTGCATGCCGTTGTCGCGGAAGTATTCGCCCATGGTACAGGCGGTGAACGGCGCGATGTACTGCATCGGCGCCGGATCGGACGCGGTGGCCGCGACGATGATCGAGTATTCCAGCGCGCCCTGCTCTTCGAGCACCTTGACGAACTGCGCCACGGTGGAGCGCTTCTGGCCGATCGCGACGTAGACGCAATACAGCTTGAGGTTTTCGTCCGGCTGAGCGTTGAGCGGCTTCTGGTTCAGGATGGTGTCGAGTGCGATCGCGGTCTTGCCGGTCTGACGGTCGCCGATGATCAGCTCGCGCTGGCCGCGGCCGATCGGGATCAGCGCATCGATCGCCTTGAGGCCGGTGGCCATCGGCTCGTTCACCGACTTGCGCGGAATGATGCCGGGCGCCTTGACGTCGACGCGCTTGCGTTCGGTGGCCTGGATCGGGCCCTTGCCGTCGATCGGGTTGCCGAGCGCGTCGACGACGCGGCCGAGCAGGCCCTTGCCGACCGGCGCGTCCACGATCGCGCGGGTGCGCTTGACGGTCTGGCCTTCCTTGATCTCGCGGTCGGCGCCGAAAATCACGATACCGACGTTGTCGGTTTCGAGGTTGAGCGCCATGCCGCGCGTGCCGTTCTCGAACTCGACCATTTCACCGGCCTGAACGTTGTCGAGACCGTAGACGCGGGCGATACCGTCACCGACCGACAGCACCTGGCCAACTTCGGTGACCTCGGCTTCCTGGCCGAAATTCTTGATCTGGTCCTTGAGGATCGCAGAAATTTCTGCGGCGCGGATGTCCATCAGCCTGCCTCTTTCATCGCATTCTTGATCGAATTGAGTTTGGTGCGAAGCGAACTATCCACCATGCGGCTGCCGAGCTTGACCACCAGGCCACCAATAATGGAGGGATCGACCTTCACGTTGAGCGCGACGTCCTTGCCCGTCACTGATTTCAGTGCGGCCTTCAGCGCGTCGAGATTCTTGTCACTGAGCTGCTCGGCGACGGTGACTTCCGCAGTCGCCTCGCCCTTGAACTTCGCCACCAGCGCGCGATAGGCGCGGATCACATCGGCAACGGCGAACAGCCGGCGATTGGCGGTGAGCACCTTGAGGAATTTGGCCGACGTGCCGGCGATGCCGGCCTTGTCGAGCACCGCGGTCAGCGCCTTGAGCTGGGCGTCGGCGGCGAACACCGGGCTGCGGACGAGGCGCTTGAGATCGGCGCTCTCGTTGAGCAAGGCCTCGAACTTGTCGAGGTCGGCCCGGACTTGATCGACGGATTGCTCGTCGCGCGCCAACTCGAACAGGGCCGTTGCGTAACGACCGGACACTCCCGAAACGGACGGATCTTCAGCAGCCACGAGCTCGCTCTTTTTTGCTGTCAAATTCGCAAGGGAAAAACCGTCGCCACCAAAGCAGCGCCTAGCGATCCAAGCCCTTGGAATTCAAGCGGGACTTCGATTTTCGACCGGCACAGGACGTGCCGGGACCGTTAAAATCGCGGCTTTGCTAACATAGCAATCGCGCAGGTGCAACATGACGGCATCGTGAGTGCCGCCTTGTCGCATGCGCTTTTTGCCGACCGCAGCCGGCGGCCGAATCGAGAAAATTTGGCGCGCGGAAATTCGGCGCGCCGGGCCCGATTCGCGTCGCCGCGATTTTGTTCCATCGAAATTTGCATAGGCCTATGGCCGAGCGCGCAGGGAACCCCGAACGGGTTGCGGTTTCATTTGGCGATTACTTACCGAAAACTTACCGTCGCCTCGATAATCAGTATTGGAAAGTATATTGCTCGTTAAAAATTGGTTAAATAGCAAGATTACGGAACCTCGATCGACTACCCCAAGGCGGTAACAAGATATTTCAGCACGAGATAATCCGGATTTACTGCCCAATTCGTGCCTCATTGGGAAACCAAACGGCCTTGGTCAACGAAGGGACGGGGGTTCCACTTGCCGTGTTAGCGGCAATACTGTCTGAGGGTCTTATCAATGCTGAATATCAAGAAGGCGGCGGGCAATGTAACCCGCTCGCGCACGGCGCTTGCTTTTGTAGCCGCAACTATTCTGGTCGGGGGCAGCGTGACCGAGGCGTCCGCGAAGTCCCGGCACCACCATCATCGCCACCACCATCATCACCACGCCCGCGCCGAAGGCTCGTCCTGGCGCGACGCCAATGCATCGATCCAGCCGTCCGGCGGTCACTCGTTCTCGGGGATGGCCTCCTTCTACGGCAATGAGTCGGGCAGCCGCACCGCTTCCGGCCAGCGCTTCAACCAGAACGCCATGACCGCGGCCCACCGCTCGCTGCCGTTCGGCACCAAGCTCCGCGTCACCCATGGCGGCCGCAGCGTCGTCGTCACCATCAACGATCGTGGCCCGTTCATCCGGGGCCGCGTGCTCGACCTCTCTACTGGCGCAGCCCGCGCCATCGGCCTGACCGGTGCCGGCGTCGGCCGCGTCACCGCTGAGGTCGTCTCGTAAGCGCGTTCAGTAAGCGTTGCGTTGCGTAACGGCCGCGAGGCCTGCTTCGCGCCAAAAAGGCCTGCCGTCGCAAATGACGGCAGGCTTTTTCTTTTGCGGGCTCAGTAGAGCGCGATGACTCCTCTTCTATCCATCATCCCGCTCTACTTCTTTGTCTTGAGCATGATCTTGTCGGAAAACCGCGATACACTTTTCCGGATCATGCTCTACAGGAAGCTCTGCGGATCGACGTCGACCTCGAGCTTCAGATTGCCCTTGGTCTTCGGACCCGCCGCCAGCCATTCGCGCAGATATTGCGACAGGTCGACATTGCGCAGCGACTTCACCAGCAGGCGGAAGCGGTAGCGGCCCTTGATGACGGCGAGCGGCGCCTCGGCGGGCCCGAGCACCTGGATCCGCTCATCGAGCGGCGCCACCGCGGCGAGCTTGCGGGCAAAACCTTCCGCGGTCGGACGGTCGCCGGCGGAGACGATCAGGCTCGCCAGCCGGCCGAACGGCGGATAGCCGGTGCGCTCGCGAATCTCGATCTCGCTGGCATAGAACGCCTCGCGGTCATTGGCGATCAGGGCCTTGATCACCGGATGCTCCGGCTGGTGGGTCTGCAGAAAGCCGACGCCGCGGCCCTGCTCGCGGCCGGCGCGGCCGACCACCTGGTTCAGCAGCTGGAACGTCCGCTCGGCGGCGCGCGGATCGCCATTGCTCAGGCCGAGATCGGCGTCGATGACGCCGACCAGATTGAGCCGCGGGAAGTTGTGGCCCTTCGCCACCAGCTGGGTGCCGATGATGATGTCGACGCGGCCCTCGGCGATATCGTTGAGCTCGCTTCGCATGGTCTCGATCGAGGTGATGAGATCGCTCGATAGCACCATCGTCCGTGCCTCGGGGAAGATGTGGGCGGCCTCTTCCTGCAGGCGCTCGACGCCGGGACCGACCGCGACCAGCGATTCCTCGGCCGCGCAATGCGGGCAGATATTCGGGCGCGGCATCGAGAAGCCGCAGTGATGACAGACCAGCCGCTGCCGGAACCGGTGATCGACCAGCCAGGCGTCGCAGATCGTGCAGGCGAAGCGGTGGCCGCAGGCGCGGCACAGCGTCAGTGGCGCATAGCCGCGGCGGTTGAGGAACAGCAGCGCCTGCTCGCGGCGCTCGATCGCATGGCGAATTTGCTCGGCCAGCACCGGCGAAATGAAGCGGCCGCGCGGCGGCGGCGCGCGGCGCATGTCGATCGCCTCGATATGCGGCATGTGCTGGCCGCCGAACCGCGACGGCAGCGCGACGCGCTGGTAGCGTCCCTTGCGCGCATTGACCTCGCTCTCGACCGACGGCGTGGCCGAGGCCAGCACGATCGGGATCCTGGCGATATGGGCGCGGACCACCGCCATGTCGCGCGCGTGATAATGCGCGCCGTCGTCCTGCTTGTAGGCCTGGTCGTGCTCCTCATCGACGATGATGAGGCCGAGATCGGCATAGGGCAGGAACAGCGCCGAGCGGGCGCCGACCACGACCGGCGCCTTGCCCTCGGAGATCGCGGCCCAGTTTCGCGCGCGCGTGCGCGGCGTCAGCTCCGAATGCCATTCCAGCGGCCGCACCCCGAAGCGCTGCGCGAAACGGTCGAGGAACTGGCCGGTCAGCGCGATCTCCGGCATCAGGATCAGCGTCTGCTTGCCGCGACGGATATTCTCGGCGATCGCCTCGAAATAGACTTCGGTCTTGCCGGAACCGGTGACGCCGTCGAGCAGCGCGACGTGAAAGCTGCCGCTCGCAGCCAGCGTCCGCATCACGTCGACGGCGCTGCGCTGCTCGCGCGAAAAATCCGGCTGCGCGTAGGAGGGATCCGGAACGGGCGGCGGTGCCGGCGGGGGCATCGCCTCGACCGTCAGGGTGCCTTCGTCGACCAGGCCGTCGATCACGCCGGAACTGACGCCGGCCTCCCGCGCCGCCTCCGACTTGCCGTGCAGCAACCGGTCCGACAGCACCTCGATCACCCGCCGGCGCGCCGGCGTCAGGCGCCGCGGCGGCTCGCCGACCAGCCGCACGCCGAGCCGCGTCCGCTCTGGCCCGAGATTGTCGCCCATCCGCAGCGTCATCCGCAGCACCATGCCGCGCGCCGACAAAGTGTAATTGGAGACCCAGTCGACCAGCTGGCGCAGCTCCGGCTTCAGCGGTGGAACATCGAGCTTCTCGCTGACGTCCTTGAGCCGGTTGTGCAGCCGCGGATCCGGATTGGCGTTTTCCGCCCACACCACCGCAACGACCTCGCGCGGCCCGAGCGGAACGCCGATCACGTCGCCCGGCACAAGCTCCATGCCGCGCGGAACGCGGTAGGAATAGGTCTGGTTCAGCGCGACAGGCACCAGCACGTCGACGACACGAGTCGTCGATGCAGAGGATGGGCCGGGGCGCGTTGTGTGGTCCATTAAGTCAGAGCCTTGGATTCCGAACGTTGCACCGGGCTAGCACCGCCCTGCGGTCTTAGCGATCGGTAAACGAAGGCAGTGCGATATAATCAGGAGAATCGCAGCGCCAATAGCCCTTAACAGATGGCCCGGACCGATCAGCCCATCCCACCGCTCGAGCTCGACTGCGCCGACGCATCGGTCACGCAGGAGATGACGCGCTGGCTGTCGCATCTGCGCGCGGAACGGCGGCTGTCGCCGAAGACGCTCGAGGCCTATGCGCGTGATGTACGCCAATGCCTGGCGTTCCTGGCCGGGCACTGGGGCGCTCGCGTCACACTCAAGGCATTTTCCGCGCTCGAGGCAAGCGATGTGCGCGCCTTCATGGCGGTGCGCCGAACCGACGAGATCGGCGGGCGATCGCTGATGCGGGCGCTGGCGGGCCTGCGCTCGTTCGGACGCTTCCTGGAACGCGAAGGCAAGGGCAAGGTCGGCGCGCTCTCGGCGATCCGCGCGCCCAAGGTGGCGAAGAGCCTGCCGAAGCCGATTCACATGGAAGCAGCGAAGCGCTTTGCCGATGCCGACGAGCGCGCGGACGAGACCCGCGAGACCTGGATCCTGGTGCGTGACGCCGCCGTCATGGCGCTGCTCTATGGTTCGGGCCTGCGCATCTCCGAGGCACTGGGGCTGAAGCGCCGCGATGTGCCGAACCCCGGCGAAGGCGACGTGCTCGTGGTGACCGGCAAGGGCAACAAGACCCGCATGGTGCCGGTGCTGCAGAACGTGCTGCAATTGATCGCGGACTATGCCGCGATCTGCCCGCATCAGCTCAGCCCCGCGGGGCCGATGTTCGTCGGCGCGCGCGGCGGCCCCTTGAGCCCGCGCATCATCCAGCTCACCATGGAACGGCTGCGCGGCGCGCTCGGCCTGCCCGACAGCGCAACGCCGCATGCGCTGCGGCACTCCTTCGCCACGCATCTGCTCAGCCGTGGCGGCGATCTGCGCGCGATCCAGGAATTGCTCGGCCACGCATCGCTGTCGACCACGCAGATCTACACCGGCATCGACAGCGAGCGCCTGCTCGAAGTCTATCGCTCCGCGCATCCGCGCGGCTAAGCACCCGGGCCTGGATTCAAAATAAAGCGCGGGCTTTGGCCCGCCGTCATGCGCCGTTCATCTTCGGACGGCTACTCCAAACCGCCCGACCCTTGCCTTGTGCGCCGCATTCGGCAATCGTGGCGCGGTCGCATCCGGAGGGGAATCATGAGCGCACATGAAAGTATGGAGCACGCGGAGCATGCCGAGCATGCTTCGGGCGAGAACAAGAAGATCGCGCTCCTGATCGCCGTGATCGCCCTGTGCCTGGCGCTGTCGGAAACGCTCGGCAAGGGCGCCCAGACCGAATCGATCAGCAAGAATGTCGAGGCCTCCAACCTGTGGGCCTTCTTCCAGGCCAAGAGCATCCGCCGAACCGCGGTGCAGACCGCGGCCGAACAGGGCAAGCTGAACCTCGCGACCACCACCGACGAGGCGGCCAGGGCCGCGCTGCAGAAGCAGATCGACGACTGGCAGAAGACCGCGGCGCGCTATCGCTCGGAGCCGGAAACCGGCGAGGGTTCAGAGCAGCTCTCCGAACGCGCCAAGCACGCCGAGCATGAGCGCGACGAGGCCACCGCGAAATATCATCATTTCGAGCTTGCCTCGGCCGCCTTCCAGATCGCCATCGTGCTGGCATCGGCGACCATCATCACGGGTATCCTCGCGCTCGCCTGGGTGTCCGGCCTGGTGACGCTCGCCGGCATCGTGATGACGGCGCTCGGCCTGTTCCAGCCGCACTTGCTGCATCTGCATTGAGGAGGCAAGACTCCGCTTTGTGACCGTCATCCTGAGGAGCGCGCCCTTGCGCGCGTCTCGAAGGATCGACGGCCACCGGCCGGGCCGTTCATCCTTCGAGACGCGCTACGCGCTCCTCAGGATGACGGAGCTCAAGATCTTGATCAAAGAGGCTTGCTGGTCTGATGCACGCTTTTGCGGAAGCGCGCGATCACGCGCAGCGTGCGGGCCGCCCAGCCCTCGCCGTCGCCGCTGATCATCTCGCGAATGCGTCGCTTGATCGGCTCGACCAGCGCCGTGGCCTTGGCCCGCAGTGCCATCACGAAATTATAGAGCGCCTCGAACCAGGGCATCTCCAGCAGTTTCGGCCGCGTCACGTCGAACAGGAAGGCCGTCACGCCGACACCGACGAACTTGGCGAACAGGATCAGCGAGACCGCACTGAACCAGTATTGGTTCGCGAGCAGCCAGAGCCCGATCAGCTTGAGCGGAAACAGCGGGATGACCGGCACGACGAAGACGATCAGCGTCATCGCCGGCGACAGCGAATCGACCCGGTCGGCAAACCATTGCTTGAGCGCGCGGAGCGGAATCCACGCGACCACCCGCGCCACGATCGGCTCGAGGTGGTCCCATAGCCAGGCCTCGACCAGGAAGACGATCGCAAGCAGGACCCAGAACGGCTGAAGCAGGCGGCGCAGCATCGCTATGATCTCAACCCGGCTGACGCCGGACGTTCGATCATCACATATGGATGGCGCGCTTGCCCACCGCAAGCGCGGCTTCCTTGATCGCTTCCGAACGGGTCGGATGCGCGTGGCAGGTGCGTGCCAGATCCTCGGCCGATCCGCCGAATTCCATCAGGACGCAGGCTTCATGGATCATTTCGCCGGCTTCGCGGCCGACGATGTGGACGCCAAGCACCCGATCCGTCTTCGCATCTGCGAGAATTTTCACGAAGCCGTCGGTGGTCTGATTGACCTTGGACCGGCCGTTCGCCGTGAACGGGAATTTGCCGACGGTGTACGCGACGCCGGCCTGTTTGAGCTCTTCCTCGGTCTTGCCGACCGACGACACTTCCGGCGTGGTATACACAACACCTGGAATGACGTCGTAGTTCACATGGCCGGCCTGGCCCGCGATGATCTCCGCGCAGGCAACGCCTTCGTCTTCCGCCTTGTGCGCGAGCATCGGCCCGGCCACGACGTCGCCGATCGCGTAGATACCCTTCACGTTGGTCGAGAAGTGCGCGTCGATCTCGACGCGGCCGCGATTGTCGAGCGCGACGCCGGCCTCCTTCAACCCGAGGCCCTCGGTGTAGGGTACCCGGCCGATGCAGACGAGCACGACGTCGGCTTCGATGGTCTCCGCAGCGCCGCCGGCGGCCGGCTCGACCTTGACCTGCAGGGTCTTGCCGGAGGTATCGACCGCGGTGACCTTGGCGCCGAGCTTGAAGACGAAGCCCTGCTTCTCGAGCATGCGCTGAAATTGCTTTGCCACCTCGCCATCCATGCCGGGCAGGATGCGGTCGAGGAATTCCACGACCATGACGTCCGCACCGAGACGCCGCCAGACCGAGCCAAGCTCGAGGCCGATCACCCCCGCGCCGATGATCAACAATTTCTCCGGCACCTTCTCCAGCGACAGCGCGCCGGTCGACGACACGATGCGCTTCTCGTCGATGTCGATGCCCTTCAGGCGGGCGATATCGGAGCCGGTGGCGATCACGATGTTCCTGGTCTCGACGGTCTCGGACTTGCCGTCCCCGGAGACCTCGACCTTGCCGGCACCGAGGATCTTGCCGGTCCCCTTGAGCACGTCGATCTTGTTCTTCTTCATCAAGAACTCGACGCCCTTGACGTTGCCGTCGATGCCCTGCTGCTTGAAGTTCATCATCGCGGGCAGATCGAGCTTCGGCGCCGGGACGCTGACGCCCATCTTGGCGAAGGAGTGCGCGGCTTCCTCGAACATCTCGGAGGCGTGCAGCAGCGCCTTCGACGGCATGCAGCCGACATTGAGGCAGGTGCCGCCCAGCGTCGCGTCCTTCTCGACGACGGCGACCTTCATGCCGAGTTGCGCCGCGCGGATCGCGCAGACATATCCGCCCGGGCCGGTGCCGATGACGACGAGATCATAAGAAGCCATGATGGAAGGTCCTGTAGCTAAGCTCTGTGACAATTACGCGGGCGCGATCGTGTCCGCGGACCGCCGCCCGCTCTTGATCGTGTGCTAGCGACCGCCCGACACGTCGAGGATCGCGCTGGTGACATAGGAAGCCTCGTCCGAGATCAGCCAGACGATGGCGTTGGCGATTTCATCGGCCGTGCCGACACGCTTCATCGGCACCATATGGGCAAGCCGGTGCGCGCGATCGGGCTCGCCGCCCGCGGCGTGGATGTCGGTGTCGATCAGTCCCGGCCGGATGCCGGCGACGCGGATGCCCTCATTCGCGACTTCATAGCCGAGGCCGATCGTGAAGGAATCGATCGCGCCCTTGGACGCGGCATAGTCGACATAGGTGTTGGGGGCGCCGAGCTTCGCCGCGACCGAGGAGAGGTTGACGATGACGCCGCCCTTGCCGCCGTGCTTGGTCGACATGCGCTTCACCGCCTCGCGCGCGCACAGGATGCTGCCGGTGACGTTCACTGCCATCATCTGCTGGATACGCTCGGCCGACATCTCGTCGACGCGCACGCCGCTCTTGCCGACGATGCCGGCATTGTTGACGAGAGCGCCGAGCGTGCCGAAGCCGTCGGCCGCCTTGAACAGCGCCAGGATGTCCTGCTCGCTGCCGACATCGCATTTCACCGCGATCGCCTTGCCGTTTTTGGCCTCGATCGCGGCGACGACCTCGTCCGCCGCGGTCTTGTTGGATGCATAGCCGACCACGATGCGATAGCCGCGCGCGGCGGCAGCGAGCGCGGTGGCGCGGCCGATGCCGCGGCTGCCGCCGGTGATGACAACGACCTTATCCGTCACTTTGATCCCCAAATGTGAGCACCCAACAGATCGCGGCGCCCGAGCCGATCGGACGCCACGCGCGATACGACCTTAGAGGTCCAGCACCAAGCGGGCCGGATCCTCCAGGCTCTCCTTGACGCGCACCAGGAAGGTGACCGCTTCCTTGCCGTCGATGACGCGATGGTCGTAGGACAGCGCCAGATACATCATCGGGCGCACCTCGATCTTGCCGCCGACGACCATCGGCCGCTCCTGGATCTTGTGCATGCCGAGGATGCCGGACTGCGGCGCATTCAGGATCGGCGTCGACATCAGCGAGCCGTAGATGCCGCCATTGGTGATGGTGAAGGTGCCGCCCTGCATCTCGTCGATCTTGAGCTGGCCGTCGCGGGCGCGGCGGCCGTAGTCGGCGATCGACTTCTCGATCTCGGCGATCGACTTGTGGTCGCAGTCGCGCACCACAGGCACCACGAGGCCGCGGTCGGTGCCGACCGCAACGCCGATGTGATAGTAGTTCTTGTAGATCAGATCAGAGCCGTCGATTTCGGCGTTGACCGCCGGAATGTCCTTCAGCCCCTGCACGACCGCCTTGGTGAAGAAGCCCATGAAGCCGAGCTTCGAGCCGTGCTTCTTCTCGAACGTGTCCTTGTAGAGGGCCCGCAGCTTCATCACCTCGGTCATGTCGACCTCGTTGAAGGTGGTCAGCATCGCGGCGGTGTTCTGCACGTCCTTGAGGCGGCGCGCGATGGTCTGGCGCAGCCGCGTCATCTTCACGCGCTCCTCGCGCGCGGCATCGTCCGCCGGCGAGGGCGCACGAACCTGCACGGCGGCGGCCGGCTGGTTGACCGGGGTCGGCGCCGAGGCGGCCTTCTCGATCGCGGCCAGCATGTCGCCCTTGGTCACGCGGCCATCCTTGCCCGAACCGGGAACGGTGGACGCATCGATGCCGCTTTCGGCGGACAGCTTGCGGACCGAGGGTGCCAGCGGCGCATCCGCCGGCGGCGCCTTCGGCGCGGCGGCAGCAGCCGGCGCAGCAGCGGGCGCTGGCGCGGCGGCCTTGGCGGGAGCAGGAGCAGCAGCAGCAGCGGCAGCGGGCTTGGCCGCGGCCGCGCCGTCATTGATCTGGCCAAGCAGCGCGCCGACGGCGACGGTCTCGCCATCGTTGGCGATGATCTCGCCGAGCGTGCCGGCGACCGGCGCGGGCACCTCGATCGTGACCTTGTCGGTCTCCAGCTCCACCAACGGCTCGTCCACCGCGACGGCTTCACCGGCCTTCTTGAACCAGCGGCCGATCGTGGCCTCGGTCACGGATTCGCCGAGCGTTGGAACGCGAATTTCAGTCATGGTCTTTTCCTCGATAACCTTGCGGTCGCAAAATTTGCGGTCGTGAAACTGTCCACCACCGCCCGCCAAAGCGAGCGATCCGGTACTCCGTGACGACAGCACTTCTGCTGGATGACGCGGGATACCGGATGCCCCGCTTTCGCGGGGCATGGTCAATGAAGGTCGTTAGTTCAGTGCGTCGTCGAGCAGCGCCTTGAGCTGCGCCAGATGTTTCGACATCAAGCCAGTCGCGGTTGCCGCCGATGCCGGACGGCCGGCATAGCGCGGACGCTTGTTGGGTGCGTGGATCTGGTTGAGCACCCATTCCAGATAGGGCTCGATGAAGTGCCAGGAGCCCATATTGCGCGGCTCCTCCTGGCACCAGACCACTTCGGCGTTCTTGAAGCGGCCGAGCTCCTGCACCAGCGCCTTCAGCGGCACCGGATAGAGCTGCTCGACGCGCATCAGATAGATGTCGTCGATGTCGCGCTTCTCACGCTCCTCATAGAGATCGTAGTAGACCTTGCCGGAGCACAGCACGACGCGGCGGATCTTGTCGTCCGGCACCAGCTTGATCTTCTCGTCCGGCAACATCTGCGCGTCATCGTACAGGATGCGGTGGAACGTGGCGTTCTTGCCGAGTTCCTCGAGCTGCGACACGGCGCGCTTGTGGCGCAGCAGCGACTTCGGCGTCATCAGGATCAGCGGCTTGCGGATTTCGCGATGCAGCTGGCGCCGCAGCACGTGGAAGTAGTTCGCCGGCGTGGTCGGATTGACCACCTGCATGTTGTCTTCGGCGCACATCTGCAGGTAACGTTCGAGGCGCGCGGAGGAATGCTCCGGTCCCTGCCCTTCGTAGCCGTGCGGCAGCAGGCAGACGAGGCCCGACATGCGCAGCCACTTGCGTTCGCCCGACGAGATGAACTGGTCGAACACCACCTGCGCGCCGTTGGCGAAGTCGCCGAACTGCGCTTCCCAGAGCGCCAGCGCGTTCGGCTCGGCCAGCGAGTAACCGTATTCGAAGCCGAGCACCGCCTCTTCCGATAGCAGCGAGTTGATGACCTCGTAGTGGCCGGTGTCTTCGCCGCCGAGATGGTTGAACGGCGTGTAGCGGCTCTCGTCCTCCTGGTCGATCAGCACCGAATGGCGCTGCGAGAAGGTGCCGCGCTCGGAATCCTGCCCGGACAGGCGCACATGATGGCCTTCCTGCAGCAGCGTGCAGAACGCCAGCGCCTCACCGGTGGCCCAGTCGATCCCGACACCGCTGTCGATCGCCTTGGCGCGATTGTCGAGGAAGCGCTGGATGGTGCGGTGGACGCGGAAACCGTCCGGCACCTTGGTGATCTTGCGGCCGATGTCCTTGAGCACCGTAAGGTCGACGCCGGTGACGCCGCGGCGGGCGTCTTCTTCCTGGTCGGCGATCTTGAAGCCCGCCCACTTGCCGTCGAGCCAGTCGGCCTTGTTCGGCTTGTAGCCGGCGCCGGCTTCGAGCTCGGCGTCGAGCCGCGCGCGCCAGTCGGCCTTGGCCTTCTCGACCTCGCCCTCGGTCAACACGCCGTCAGCGACCAGCCGCTTGGCGTAGATCTCCAGCGTTGACGGGTGAGAAGCGATCTTCTTGTACATCACCGGCTGGGTGAACGCCGGCTCGTCGCCCTCGTTGTGGCCGTGGCGCCGGTAGCAGAACATGTCGATGACGACCGGCTTGTGGAATTTCTGCCGGAATTCGATCGCGACCTTGGCCGCGAACACCACGGCCTCCGGATCGTCGCCATTCACGTGGAAGATCGGCGCATCGATCATCTTCGCCACGTCGGACGGATAGGGCGACGAGCGCGAGTAGCGCGGATAGGTGGTGAAGCCGATCTGGTTGTTGACGATGAAGTGCAGCGAGCCGCCGGTGCGGTAGCCCTTCAGATCCGACAGGCTGAAGCATTCCGCCACCACGCCCTGGCCCGCGAACGCCGCGTCGCCATGCATCAGCAGCGGCAGGACGGAGATGCGCATATCCGGCGGATCGCCGTGCTGGTCCTGCTTGGCGCGCACCTTGCCCATCACGACCGGATCGACGATTTCCAGATGCGACGGATTTGCCGTCAGCGACAGATGGATGTTGTTGCCGTCGAACTCGCGGTCCGAGGAGGCGCCGAGGTGATACTTGACGTCGCCGGAGCCCTCGACATCGTCGGGATTGGCGGAGCCGCCCTTGAACTCATGGAACAGCGCGCGGTGCGACTTGCCCATCACCTGGGTCAGCACGTTGAGGCGGCCGCGATGCGGCATGCCGACCACGATCTCCTTCACGCCGAGATTGCCGCCGCGCTTGATGATCTGCTCGAGCGCCGGGATCAGCGATTCACCGCCGTCGAGGCCGAACCGTTTGGTGCCGGTGAACTTGGTGTCGCAGAACTTCTCGAAGCCGTCCGCCTCGATCAGCTTGTTGAGGATCGCGCGGCGTCCCTCGGGCGTGAACGAGATCTCCTTGTCCGGCCCCTCGATGCGCTCCTGGATCCACGCCTTCTGCGCGGCGTTGGAGATATGCATGAACTCGACGCCGAGCGTCTGGCAGTAGGTGCGTTCGCAGATCTGCACGATCTCGCGCAGCGTGCCGTATTCGAGGCCGAGCACGTGGTCGAGGAAGATCTTGCGATCGAAGTCCGCCTCGGTGAAGCCGTAGGAGCGCGGATCGAGCTCCTCGCGGTCGCGCGGCGCCTCGATGCCGAGCGGATCGAGCTTGGCGTGGAAATGGCCGCGCATGCGGTAGGCGCGGATCAGCATCAGCGCGCGAACCGAATCGCGGGTGGCCTGATGGACGTCGGCATCGGACAGCTCGGCGCCCTTGGCCTGCGCCCTGGCCGCAAGCTTGGTGCCGACCGCCTTCTCGACCTGGGCCCAGTTGCCGTCGAGCGCGGAGGTCAGCTCATCGCGCGGCGTCACCGGCCAGTTGTCGCGGCCCCACGAGGCGCCCTCGGCGTTCTTCTGGACGTCGGTCGGGGCGTCCTTCAGGCTTTTGAAGAAATCCTGCCATTCGGCGTCGACCGACGACGGGTCCTGCTCGTAGCGGGCGTAGAGGTCGTCGATGTAGGCGGCGTTGGTGCCCTGCAGGAATGATGAGAGTGCAAAAGCGGCGTTCGCGTCTTGGCGAGACATGGGCAGTCCTGGTGATTTTTTCGGTTCGCGCGTAGGAGACGGCGCTGATGCCGGTCTGGAAGTGCGCCGGCTGGATTGATACCCTTTACCCCATCTAGGACAGATATTCCTGCCTAAAAGAACTAATAAATGAATTTATTTTCATTTTTTATTGATCGGCATTTTGGCGACAAAACGCAATAAAAAAGCGGGTTCCCCAAGGGAACCCGCCCGAAACACGCCAAATCTGGAAGGGAACTTCGCCGGACGGCGGTTACTTCAGCATCTCCGCGAGCGTGTGCCCGAGGCGCGCCGGCGACGGCGACACCCTGATGCCGGCGGCTTCCATCGCCGCGGTCTTGGAACCGGCGTCGCCCTTGCCGCCCGAGATGATCGCGCCGGCATGGCCCATGCGGCGGCCGGGAGGTGCGGTGACACCGGCAATGAAGCCGACCATCGGTTTCTTGCGGCCGCGCTTGGCCTCGTCCTTGAGGAACTGGGCGGCGTCTTCCTCGGCGGAGCCGCCGATTTCGCCGATCATCACGATCGACTTGGTCTTCTCGTCGGCCAGGAACATCTCCAGCATGTCGATGAACTCGGTGCCCTTGACCGGGTCGCCGCCGATGCCGACCGCGGTGGTCTGGCCGAGGCCCTCCTGGGTGGTCTGGAACACCGCCTCATAGGTCAGGGTGCCGGAGCGGGAGACGATGCCGACCGAGCCGGGCTTGAAGATGTTGGCCGGCATGATGCCGATCTTGCATTCGCCGGCGGTCATCACGCCGGGGCAGTTCGGCCCGATCAGCCGCGACTTCGAACCCGACAGCGAGCGCTTCACGCGCACCATGTCGAGCACCGGGATGCCCTCGGTGATGCAGACGATCAGCGGGATCTCCGCGTCGATCGCCTCGCAGATCGCGTCCGCCGCACCCGGCGGCGGAACATAGACCACGCTGGCGTCGGCGCCGGTCTTCTCGCGCGCTTCGGCGACGGTGTCGAATACCGGCAGGTTGAGATGGGTCGAGCCGCCTTTGCCGGGCGCCACGCCGCCGACCATCTTGGTGCCGTAAGCGATCGCCGCTTCCGAATGGAACGTGCCGTTCTTGCCGGTGAAGCCCTGGCAGATGACCTTGGTGTTCTTGTCGATCAGAATGGACATGGTTCGAGATGCTTTCGCGAGACGATCAGTGAAGGGTTTCAGTGAACACGCCGGTACACGCCGGTGAGCACGTCGGCCCACCCTTCCGCGTCAGGCGAGAACTGGATTTTCATGTTGTAGGTGTCGTCGTCGACGACCTCGTAGACGTGACGGGCATTGCCGCGCAGCGAGCCGCGCACCAGAATCAGCGACTTGCCCGCCCAGCCACCGGACGCCGGTGACGGCGGGTAGTAGCCGAGCGAGTCGTGCCAGAACAATTTGTAGGCCCGATCGTCGCGGTCGTAGGTGAACACGCCGTGGGTGGCGAAGCTCTCCTTGCCGTCGCGAGTCTGCACGCTGTCCTGGATCAGGTAGAAGCCGTTGAGCGCGATGCGCGCAACGACGTGCGAGGTGGCCGGACCGCCCGCGGTCCAGCGCGATGGATAGACCATCTCTTCGCCGCTCCACTCGCCCGCAAACGCCGCGAGCTTGCGGTGTTCGTCCAGCGGTGTCGGAGCGTCGAGATGATCGGCCATCGTTAGCCTCCCTTGACGGCTTTCACGATCTTCTGTGCAGCGTCATCGAGGTTGTCGGCGGGCAGGACGTTGAGGCCGCTCTCGCGGATGATCTTCTTGCCCTGCTCGACATTGGTGCCTTCGAGGCGCACCACCAGCGGCACCTTGAGGCCGACCTGCTTCACCGCGGCGACCACGCCCTCGGCGATCACGTCGCACTTCATGATGCCGCCGAAGATGTTGACCAGAATGCCCTTCACGTTCGGATCGGCGGTGATGATCTTGAACGCGGCCGCGACCTTCTCCACGCTGGCGCCGCCGCCGACGTCGAGGAAGTTCGCCGGCTCCATGCCGTACAGCTTGATGATGTCCATGGTCGCCATGGCGAGGCCGGCGCCGTTGACCATGCAGCCGATCGTGCCGTCGAGCGCGACGTAGTTGAGGTCGTATTTCGACGCCTCGATCTCCTTGGCGTCTTCCTCGGTCTCGTCGCGCAGCGCGACCACGTCCGGATGACGATAGAGCGCGTTGCTGTCGAACGACACCTTGGCGTCGAGCACGCGCAGCTGGCCCTGCTTGGTGACGACGAGCGGATTGATCTCGAGCATCGCCATGTCCTTGGCGGCGAAGGCGGCATAGAGCTGGCCGGTCAGCTTCTCGGCCTGCTTGGCGAGATCGCCGGTCAGCTTCAGCGCCTTGGCAACCGTGCGGCCGTGATGCGGCATGATGCCGGTCGCGGGATCGACCGAGAACGAGACGATCTTTTCCGGGGTCGAATGCGCGACCTCTTCGATATTCACGCCGCCTTCGGTCGACACCACGAAGGAGATTTCGGAGGTCTCGCGATTGACCAGGATCGAGAGGTAGAACTCCTTGTCGATGTCGGAGCCTTCCTCGATGTAGAGGCGATTGACCTGCTTGCCGTGCGGACCGGTCTGCACCGTGACCAGCGTCGCGCCGAGCATCTGCTTGGCGAATTCGCCGACCTCGGCGGCCGACTTGGCGATGCGGACGCCGCCCTTGTCGCCGGCCGATGCTTCCTTGAACTTGCCCTTGCCGCGGCCGCCGGCATGGATCTGGCTCTTCACCACCCAGATCGGGCCGGGCAGCTGCTTGGCCGCCGCGTCGGCCTCTTCCGGCTTCAGCACGGGCACGCCGCGCGAGATCGGCACGCCGAATTCGTGCAGCAAAGCCTTGGCCTGGTATTCGTGGATATTCATGGAAAGACGCTCCCAAACCCTCGTGCGGCGACCTTTTACGTCAGCCTTGCGACTGGCATACCATATACCAAAGCTCGCGCAACTAAAAAATCCGCCGGAATTTCATCGCCTTGCACCCGATAGACGATTGAAACCGCCTATCGGGTCATTGCCATTCGAGATTACTTGCCGAGCAGATCGGGCGCGATCTTCTTGCAGGCGTCGACCAGGCCCTGCACGGCACCGACCGACTTGTCGAAAGCCTCGCGGTCCTTGCCCGCCAGTTCGATCTCGACGATGCGCTCGACACCCTTGGCGCCGACCACGACCGGCACGCCGACATACATGTCCTTCACGCCGTACTCGCCGTTGAGATAGGCGGCGCAGGGCAGCACGCGCTTCTTGTCCTTCAAATAGCTCTCGGCCATCGCGATCGCGGACGCGGCCGGCGCGTAGAACGCGGAGCCGGTCTTGAGCAGGTTGACGATCTCGGCGCCGCCGTTGCGGGTGCGATCGACGATCTCATCGATGCGCGTCTGCGAGGTCCAGCCCATCTTGACGAGGTCGGGCAGCGGGATGCCGGCGACAGTCGAGTAGCGGGTCAGCGGCACCATGGTGTCGCCATGGCCGCCGAGCACGAAAGCGGTGACGTCCTCGACCGAGACGTTGAATTCGTCGGCCAGGAAATAGCGGAAACGCGCGGAGTCGAGCACGCCGGCCATGCCGACCACCTTCTTGTGCGGCAGGCCCGAGGCCTTCTGCAGCGCCCACACCATGGCGTCGAGCGGGTTGGTGATGCAGATGACGAAAGCGTCGGGCGCGTACTTCTTGATGCCGGCGCCGACCTGCTCCATGACCTTGAGGTTGATGGAGAGGAGATCGTCGCGGCTCATGCCGGGCTTGCGCGGCACTCCGGCGGTGACGATGCAGACCTTGGCGCCGTCGAGCGCTTCATAGGAATTGGCGCCGACCAGATTGGAATCGAAACCGTCGACCGGCGACGACTGCGCGATGTCGAGCGCTTTGCCCTGCGGCACGCCCTCGGCAATATCGAACAGCACGACGTCTCCGAGTTCCTTGAGGCCGACGAGGTGCGCCAGCGTTCCGCCGATCTGTCCGGAGCCAATCAGAGCAATCTTGTCGCGTGCCATGGGAAATCAGTCCTTTGAACTGTGTACGGGAGGGAGGGAAGTCGGTTGCAAGGGTGGTTATCCCTTTCGAATGATCCATTCAAGTCGCGGCCTGCCCGATTGCCGGCCCTGCCTGGAATTCGATCAGGCATGCCAGCACGTCCGCCCCGGAGACACGAAAAGTTGCTCCGAACCGGACCGCGCGCAAGACGAAATTTCAAGACGAAATTTCGAGGCAGAATTTCAGGTCTCGACCAGGCCGGTCGACGCGCCGCTCGCCGAGGAGTCCTTCCGCCCGTGCGGCAGCGCCAGGTAGGATTCCGAGCTCATCTCGATCAGGCGCGAGGACGTGCGTTTGAACTCCATCGCCTCGACGCCGTCGGTCGCAAGGTACAGCGACACCGGATCGGCCTCGGCCGAGGCCATCAGCTTCACGGCATTGTCATAGAGCGTGTCGATCAGCGAGATGAAGCGCTTGGCGGCATTGCGCTCGGCGTAGTCCATCACCGGAATGTGGTCGATCAGGATCGTATGGTAGTCGTGCGCGAGCCTGAGATAGTCGGACGCGGCCAGCGGCTTCTCGCAGATGTCCATGAAGCTGAAGCGCGCGACGCCGTGCGCCGAGCAGGGCACGTTCAGGATGCGTCCCTTGATCGGAATGAGGCGCGCCTTGCACGGCGCATTGCCGGTCATCTTGCGCCAGGCCGCGTTGAGCGCGGCATCGGCCGCGTCATCCGCGGGCACCAGCCACATCTTGACGCCGACGAGTTTCTCCAGCCGGAAGTCGGTGCGCGCATCGAGCCGCAGCACGTCCATGTGGTCGGAGATCTGCGCGATGAACGGCAGGAACAGCGCGCGATTGAGACCGCCCTTGTAGAGATCGTCAGGCGCAACGTTCGAGGTCGCGACCACCACGGTGCCGAGATCGAACAGCTTTGCGAACAGCCGGCCGAGGATCATCGCATCGGCAATGTCGGTGACGTGAAATTCGTCGAAGCAGAGCAGCCAGGCTTCGTCGAAGATCGCCTGTGCGGTGAGCGCGATCACGTCGCCGTCCGCGATCTCGCCGCGCGCGATCTGCTGGCGATAGCCGTAGATGCGCTCATGCGCCTCGGCCATGAATTCGTGGAAGTGCGCGCGGCGCTTGTGCTCGACCGGGCTCTGCTGGAAGAACAGATCCATCAGCATGGTCTTGCCGCGACCGACCTCGCCGTGGACGTAGAGCCCGCGCGGCGGTTTGTCGTCCTTGTCGCCGCCGAACAGCCGCCCGAACAGGCCTTGCTTGCGCTGCGGCTTGTAGCTCGCGAGCCGCTCATCCAGCGCGCCGAACGCCTCGGCGGCGCGGGCCTGCGCGGGATCGGCCTCGATCGCGCCGGAGGCGACCAGGGATTTGTAGAGCTCGAGAAAGGAACTGGGCGAGGCGGACAGCATGAGCCCACCTTACGGCCCGAGTGCGCGGCAAATTGCAAGCCGTGAATTGTGCCAGTGGCTATGCAGGCAGGTATGCAAGCGCGAGGCCTTGCATACCACGGCCGGCCGCATGAGCCGCGTCGGGTGCCTCAAGCCGCGATCTCAGGGCACCTCACGCGCAGAGCGCGTAGGAATCCTCGACCACATAGGGGCCGCCGCCCGTCGACGCGCGCGACGAGAACAGCACGAAGCGGTCCGCCATGAAGCTCCGGCTCGGGAAGTAGCCGCGCACGGACAGATAATCCGCGACGTCCTGGCTCGAAGCGTCATGCAAACGCGCGAGCGTGATATGTGGCGTGAATTTTCTGCCCTCGGGATCGAGCCCCATCCGCTGCATCATCCGTTCGAGCTCGGCCTGCAGTTCGATCAACGGCCGGCTGGGCTCGACGGCGGCAACCACCGCGCGCGGCTTGCGTCCACCGAAGCTCGACAGGCCCTGCAATTTGACCTCGAACGGTTTTCGGTTCACCCGAAACAGCATCGTCGCGATCTCGTTGGCCCAGAGGCCATCGATGTCGCCGATGAAGCGCAGAGTGACGTGATAATTTTCGGGATCGATCCAGCGTGCGCCGGGAAGGCCGCCACGCAAATTGGAAAGTGTCTGGCCGATCTCGGCCGGAATTTCCAGTCCAGTGAACAGACGCGGCATCGCATTAATCCTCGATGCTTGGCGCGGGTTTTGGGAGCCCGCACCCTGTAACAGCCCGGTGACGAATCACCGATGCCTATTTGTACCCGAGATATGTGACTCTGCGAAGCATGACCCGTTAACAGCTCGTAAACCTACGGACACAACCCGGCTCGCTGCCTGCGTTTCAGCTGCGTTGCCCTGATATTGCGCCGAGAAATGCCTCCACCGTGGGCAGGATATTCTTCACGATGATGTCCACACCTTCCGCCTTCGGATGCATGCCGTCAGCCTGGTTGAGCTTGGCATCGGCAGCAACGCCATCGAGGAAGAACGGATAGAGCCGCACGCCAAGGGACTTCGAGAGATCCGGATAGATTGCGTTGAACTTCGCTGCATACTCACTGCCATAGTTCGGTGGCGCGAGCATGCCGCACAAGAGCACGGCGATCTTGCGCGCCTGCAACTTTGTGATGATGTCGGAGAGCGCGGCACGCGTGACGGCGGGATCGATGCCGCGCAAGGCATCGTTGGCGCCGAGCTCGACGATCACGGCATCGGTTCCATCAGGCACCGACCAGTCGAGCCGCTCGCGGCCGCCTGAGGCGGTGTCGCCGGACACCCCGGCATTGCTCATCTCGACCTTTATCCCCTTGGCTTCCAACGCCTTTTGCAGCCGGATCGGGAACGCCGCCGGACCCGGGAGGCCGTACCCGGCGCTCAGGGAATCGCCCAGAACCACCATCTTGATCGGCTTCGCCAGGCCTTTCTCCGGGCCATTCTCCAGTCCTGGCGTCTGCGCGCTGGCCGCCGTCATCAAGCCCATAAGCAACACGAGTATGTGCACGAAGATTCTCAACCGGCCCTCGACCGCAGCCGCGGAAGTGCCATATGACCGAACCATGGACAGTCTCATCGAATCCTCTTCACTGACCGACGTCGAGCCGGACACCATTGCCGTCAGGAACGTCAATCTCTCGCTCGGCACCGGCGCGGCACGGGTCCATATCCTCAAAGATATCAGCCTTCGTGTGGCGGCGGGTGAGGCCATCGGCCTGATCGGCCCGTCGGGCTCGGGCAAGTCGACCTTGCTGATGGTAATGGCGGGGCTCGAACGTCCTGACAGTGGAGAAGTGGTCGTCAACGGCACCTCGTTCAATGCCCTCGACGAAGATGCGCTGGCGCGCTTCCGCGGCCGCCAGGTCGGCATCGTCTTCCAGTCGTTCCACCTGATCCCGACCATGACGGCGCTGGAGAATGTCGCGGTGCCGCTCGAACTCGCCGGCAATCCCGATGCGGCCGCGCGCGCCGCGCAGGAGCTGCAATCGGTCGGGCTCGGCGAGCGCCTGCATCACTATCCGACGCAACTCTCCGGCGGCGAGCAGCAGCGCGTCGCGATCGCGCGCGCGCTCGCGCCCGATCCCGCGATCCTCGTTGCCGACGAGCCGACCGGGAATCTCGACGAGACGACGGGCAAGCAGATCGTCGACCTGCTGTTCACCAAGCACGCCGAGCGCGGCATGACGCTGGTGCTGGTGACGCACGATCTCGCGCTCGCGCAGCGCTGCGACCGCGTCGTGCGGCTGCGCTCCGGCCGCATCGACGGACAATCAACTACATGAGCTTTGCCACCACATGAGCATCGCGTCCGAAGTCGCGCTGCAGGGCCGCGCGTCGTCGCTTGCCTTCCGTTATGCGCTGCGCGAACTGCGCGGCGGCCTGCGCGGCTTCTACGTGTTCATCGCCTGCATCGCGCTCGGCGTGATGGCGATCGCCGGCGTCGGCTCGGTCGCCGCGAGCCTCGGCGACGGCCTCTCGCGCGAAGGACGCACGCTGCTCGGCGGCGACGCCGCGTTCTCGCTGATCTCGCGCGAGGCCAAGCCCAACGAGGTCGCCTATCTGCGCACGCGGGGCGAAGTTTCGATCGCGGCCACGCTCCGCGCGATGGCGCGCAGCAATGACGGCAAGCTGGCCCTGGTCGAGCTCAAGGCGGTCGACGACAAATATCCGATGCTCGGCGAGCTGACGCTCGAGCCGAACATGCCGGTCGCCGATCTGCTCGCCGAACGCGACGGCGCCTATGGCGCGGCCGCCGATTCGACGTTGCTGGCGCGGCTCGACCTGAAGCTCGGCGACCGCGTCACCATCGGCAGTGCGACCTACCAGATCCGCAGCGCGGTGGTGGCCGAGCCCGACAAGCTCGCCGGCGGCGTCGGCCTCGGGCCGCGCTTCCTGATCAGCGAAGCCAGCCTGCACGCCACCGACCTGCTACAACCGGGCAGCCTGGTGCGCTGGATCTACCGGGTGAAACTGCCTGACGGCGCCAACGACGATCGCGCCACCACCGGGCTGATCGACGGCGCACGCAGCGCCGCGCCGGAGGCCGGCTGGGAGGTCCGCAGCCGCAGCAATGCGTCACCGCAGCTCGAGCGCACCATCAGCCGCTTCACCCAGTTCCTGACCCTGGTCGGCCTCGCGGCGCTGCTGGTCGGCGGTGTCGGCGTCGCCAACGCGGTGAAGAGCCATATCGACCGGCGCCGCGACGTCATCGCTTCGTTCAAGGCGCTCGGCGCCACCGGCCGCGACGTCTTCACGATCTACTGCACGCAGGTGGTGGTGCTGGCCGGGATCGGCTCGGTGATCGGGCTCGTGCTCGGCGCCGCGCTGCCCTTCGTCATCGTCGGCCTGTTCGGCAAGCTGCTGCCGCTGCCGGTGATGCCCGCGCTGCATCCCGACGAGCTGGCGCTGTCCTTCATCTACGGCCAGCTCACCGCGCTGGCGTTCGGGCTGTGGCCGCTCGGCCGGGTGCATGACGTGCCGGTCGCCGCGCTGTTCCGCGAGACCGTCACGAGCGAGTGGCATCGCCCGCGCTGGAGCTATCTGGCGCTGATGGCCGTGGTGATCGCGCTCCTGATCGGAGTCGCGATCGGGCTTGCCTATGACAAGCGGGTCGCCGCCGTGTTCGTCGCCTCGTCGATCGCGGTGTTCCTGCTGCTGCGCGGAATCGCCGAGCTCCTGATGACGGTGGCGCGGCGGCTGCCGCGCAGCCGCATGACCATGCTGCGGCTCGCGATCGCCAACATCCACCGGCCGGGCGCGCTGACGCCGTCGGTGGTGCTGTCGCTGGGGCTCGGGCTCGCGGTGCTCGTCACCATCACCCAGATCGACGGCAATCTGCGCCGGCAATTCCTGGCCGCCCTGCCGGAGCGGGCGCCGTCGTTCTTCTTCATCGACATCCCCTCCACCGAAGCCGACCGCTTCAATGCCTTCCTGGCCAAGATTGCCGCCGGCTCGACCGTCGAGGACGTGCCGATGCTGCGCGGGCGCATCGTGGCCGCGCGCGGCGTCAAGGCCGACCAGCTCAAGCCGTCAGTCGATTCGGAATGGGTGCTGCAGAGCGACCGCGGCCTGACCTATACCGGCGAAATTCCCAAGGGCTCGAAGATCGTCGAGGGCGAATGGTGGGGGCCGGACTACAGCGGGCCTCCGCTGGTCTCGATGGAGAAGAAGATCGCCGACGGCCTGTCCCTGAAGATCGGCGACGAGATCGTCGTCAACGTGCTCGGCCGCGACGTGCCGGCGAAGATCGCCAACCTGCGCAACATCGACTGGCAGGGCCTCGGCATCAACTTCGTGCTGGTGTTCTCGCCGAATGCCTTCAAGGGTGCGCCGCACAGCCATGTCGCGACCCTGACGGAACCGCACGCCGATTCCGCCGACGACGCGCGCATCATCAAGCAGGTCGCCGACGCGTTCCCGATGGTGACCAGCGTGCGGGTCCGCGAGGCGCTGGAGACGGTCGGCAGCGTCGTCAGCAATCTGGTGCTGGCCATCCGCGGCGCCAGCGCCGTGACGCTGATCTCGGCGATCCTGGTGCTCGGCGGCGCGCTCGCCGCCGGACACCGCCACCGCGTCTATGACGCCGTGATTCTCAAGACGCTCGGCGCCACGCGGGTGCGATTGCTCGGCGCCTACGCGCTGGAGTATCTGATGATCGGTTTTGCAACCGCCGTGTTCGGGGTGATCGCCGGCTCGATCGCGGCCTGGCTGATCGTGACGCGGCTGATGACGCTGAGTTTTATCTGGCAGGCCGGCAGCGCCGCGCTGGTCGTGGTCGCCGCGCTGGTCGTCACGGTCGGACTGGGGCTCGCCGGGACGCTGCTCGCGCTAAACCAGAAGCCGGCCTCAGTGTTGCGGAATTTGTGACAAAATGTAGCGGCGCGAGCGCCGTTTTTGCCTGTAACGCTAGGGTAGAGCGACATTCGGCCGCGCGTGGAAGCTTGCGTCGGATGTGTTAATTTCCCACATACCAATCGGGTCGGATAGTCGGTTTGAATGACACGGAATTAATGTTCCGCAAACCGAGCCATCTGAGATAGATTTACGACCGGCGCCGCAAATCCCTTGCGCTCCACCGGGACCAACCACGGGAATTCGACCATGTCGGACCTAGACCGCAACTACGCTTCTCCTTTCGGCCGGGCCGCCGGGCGCATTGACGCTGCGGCCGTCGACGCCGGTCTGCGCGCCTACATGCTGCGCATCTACAACTACATGAGCATCGGCCTGGCCATCACCGGCCTCGCCGCGCTCGGCGTCTACATGGGTGCGGTGACCACCGACCAGTCGGCCGCCGTCGCCAAGTTCGGCAACGCCTATCTGACGCAGTTCGGCTACGCGATGTTCGTGAGCCCGCTGAAGTGGCTGTTCATCCTCGCCCCTCTGGCGATGGTGTTCGTCATCTCGGCCGGCATCAACCGCCTGCAGCCCGCGACCGCCCAACTCCTGTTCTGGGTGTTCTCGGCGCTGATGGGTCTGTCGCTGTCGTCGATCTTCCTGGTGTACACGCACACCTCGATCGTGCGCGTGTTCTTCATCACCGCGGCGACGTTCGGTGCGCTGAGCCTCTACGGCTACACCACCAAGCGTGACATGAGCGGCATGGGCTCGTTCCTGTTCATGGGTCTGATCGGCATCATCATCGCAAGCCTGGTCAACCTGTTCCTGGCGAGCTCGGCGTTGCAGTTCATCGTCTCGGTGGTCGGCGTGCTGGTGTTCGCGGGCCTCACCGCCTGGGACACCCAGCGGCTGAAGAACGACTACATCTACGGCTACGCCTCGCAGGGTGGCGTGATGGCAGAGCGTGCGGCAATCACTGGTGCGCTGTCGCTCTACCTGAACTTCATCAACCTGTTCACGCTGCTCCTGCAGCTGCTCGGCCAGCGCGACTAAGCGCCTCCAGCGAAGCCGATCGAGTCCAAGCCCCGGCCATCCGGCCGGGGCTTTTCTTTTGCGCGGAGCAAATGTGGCGTAGTGGCGTAGCCCGGATGAAGCGCAGCGAAATCCGGGGCAAGTTCATCCATGGCTTCGGCAGTCCCGGATTTCGCGAAGCCTGTCATCGGGCGCGCGTTCGCGCGACCCGTTGGCTCCATCCGGGCTACAAGCTTTTCGTTTGCGCGAGGCAAAAATAATGGCGAGGCCGCGCGAGGGCCGCACAACTGCGCCGGCGGATTAGCGGATTTGTAGCCCGGATGAGCGAAGCGATATCCGGGGAAGTTGTACCCGGGTGGTGAGACCCTCCCGGATGTCGCTTCGCTCATCCGGGCTACGAGAAATCCCTACACCAGCGACAGCTTGCGGTCGATCACAAGCAGCACGCGTTCGAGTTCATGGCCGCGGCGCAGGATCAGGCCGGTCGCGGAAATCACGCTGTACATGCCCTGCTTGCGCGCAAGCCGGGGGTCCTTCTCGATCCGGTAGATCGGCACTTCCGACGCGCGCCGGAACACCGAGAACACGGCACGGTCCTTCAGGAAGTCGATCGCATAGTCGCGCCACTCGCCGTCGGCGACCATGCGGCCGTAGAGATTGAGAATGCGGTTGAGTTCAAGTCGATTGAAAGTCACGCGGTTGGGCTGAGGGGTCGCGGCGGCGGTGCGCGCCGCGGCACGACTCCCGCTCGGATCGGTGTCCTCCGAGATCAAACTCATCGAGCGCCTCCTGTCACCTCGGCGACGATCGGGTTCCGAAGGCCCCTCTTCGGGATCGTCACGAGAGTGACATGATCGCGCTAAGCGAGCGGGCCCGCAAGGGGCCAATCGCAATGCAACCGGCCCTTAACCACGGCCGCGCGCGGCGGATTGTCCGGAAAACCGCAGAGTCACGGGAACGTTAGCGGAATCATATTGCTGCCCCACTTCCGCCCATCGCCCGCCCCGCTGTCCTGCGAAAAGGAAATCCTGCGTTGGCCCGGTCCTTTCGGTTCCGGATTCCTCAGCCCCCAGCCCCCCGGGGCCGTCGGGATCGGGCCTGTTCGCAGGGGAGTTAAATCCCAACACTGGGCCAACGAAAGTTGGTCCTTTTTGTTTTTGGGACTTGCGCAAGCTGGACGCGCGCAAAACCCCGGCGCTTTCCTTTCGGCAAATCACTGAATGCAGGTTCGTCGCCATGCGCGGCTGCACCACAACATGCGTGCGGTCCAACGGCGCGCCACGGGCGGAAGCCGGCGCATCGCGCCGTACCGCAGCAAGGCTCTAGTGAAGCGAGGTGAAGGCAGCGCCGAGCATCGGGCCCGGCTTGTCGCGGTTGCCGTCCTGGACGTACACCGCCGCAGCATCGACACCGTCACGCGTGATGTTCTCCAGCGGCACGGTCCAGCTCCCTGACGAACCGTTCCAGTCACCGACCTTGAGGAGATTGCGCACCACGTTGTGGTAGGTGATCTCGCGGCCGCGGTTCTCGCCGCGCGCGATCGAGATCGGCACCGACTTCGAGATCGAGCAGATCCAGACCTCGCCGCGCGACACTGCGGGTGACTTCGACGCGGCCACCGACACGTTGATCTGCTTGCCGGTCAGCGTCATCGTCACCGGCACCGACATCACGCTGCCGCTCCTTTCGGTGCTCTTGATGGCGTCCTCGATACTGGCGCGGTCGCTGCCGATCACATGCGCGGAGCCGTTGATCACGGCCTGCGGCGTGTAGACGTCGCGATCGCCGCGCACATGCGAATAGGCCTTCTGGCGCGCGCTGAAACGGGAGTCGGCCAGCGTGTCCTTCCAGCCGAGATAGTCCCAATAGTCGATCGGCATGCTCAGCGCGATGACGTTGGGGTCCTTCGCGAGGTCACCGATGATCTTGTCCGCGGGCGGACAGGACGAGCATCCCTGCGAGGTGAAGAGTTCGACGACGGCACGCGGATCGGCGTGGGCGGGGCGGATGATCGCGACGATTGCGCAGATACCAAGGGCGCTCGACCATCGCGAGATAGAATTATAGGCCATCATCGCTGTCATACTGCGAACCAGTCGTGATGATTTCCATCCGTAATTGTACGGAGCATGAAGTCTGTCCCTGAACTTGCGTGCCCCAAAACGCGAGAAAGCGGCCTTTTCATAGGCCGCCTTCTTTTTAGTCGCTACTCACTAAGCGGTGAGGCACCGATCACAAATCCGCGTTAGGCCGCGAGTTTGCGCAGCACATAATGCAGGATGCCGCCGTTGCGATAGTAGTCGAGCTCGTCCAGCGTATCGATGCGGCAGAGCAGTGGCACATCCTTCTTGCCGCCGTCGGCGGAGACGATTTCGGCCGTCAGCGTCTGGCGGGGCTTCAAATCGCCCTGCAACCCGCGGATCGTGACCTTTTCGTCGCCCTTGAGGCCGAGCGAGGACCACGACGTGCCGTCCTGGAAGGTGAGCGGAAGCACACCCATGCCGACCAGGTTGGAGCGATGGATGCGCTCGAAGCTCTGGCAGATCACCGCGCGCACGCCGAGCAGACGGGTGCCCTTCGCGGCCCAGTCGCGCGACGAGCCGTTGCCGTATTCGGCGCCGGCGAACACCACCAGCGGCACGCCTTCCGCCTGGTACTTCATCGCGGCGTCGTAGATCGACATCTGCTCGCCGTCGGGCCAGTGCTTGGTCAAACCGCCTTCCGGAATATTGCCGTCGGCGCCCTTCAGCATGAAGTTCTTGATGCGGATGTTGGCGAAGGTGCCACGCATCATCACTTCATGGTTGCCGCGCCGCGTGCCGTATTGGTTGAAGTCGGCGGGGCGCACCTGGTGCTCGCTGAGGAACTTGCCGGCGGGCGAGGTCAGCTTGATCGAACCGGCCGGCGAGATGTGGTCGGTGGTGATCTTGTCGCCGAACATCGCGAGGATCCGTGCATCGACCACGTCGGTGACCGGATCCGGCTGCTTCTTCATGCCTTCGAAATAGGGCGGGTTCTGCACATAGGTCGAGCTCATGTTCCAGCGATAGGTCTCGCTTTCCGTGGTCTTGATCTTGCGCCAGTTGGTATCGCCCTTGAACACGTCGGCGTACTTCTTCTTGAAGATCGTCGCGGTGACGTACTTCTTCATGAAGGCATTGATCTCCTTGGCGGTCGGCCAGATGTCCTTGAGGAACACCGGCTTGCCGTCCTTGCCGATACCGAGCGGCTCGACCGCGAGATCCTTGGTCACGGTGCCGGCGAGCGCATGCGCGACGACGAGCGGCGGCGAGGCGAGGTAGTTCGCCTGCACGTCCGGCGAGACGCGGCCTTCGAAGTTGCGGTTGCCCGACAGCACGGCGGCGGCGACGATGCCGTTGTCGTTGATCGACTTCGAGATATCTTCCGGCAGCGGGCCGGAATTGCCGATGCAAGTGGTGCAGCCGAAGCCGACGAGGTTGAAGCCGACCTTGTCGAGATCGGCCTGCAGGCCGGAATTGGCGAGATACTCCGCCACCACCTGGCTGCCCGGCGCGAGCGAGGTCTTCACCCACGGCTTGGCCTTGAGGCCCTTGGCGGCGGCCTTGCGCGCCAAGAGGCCGGCGCCGATCAGCACGCTCGGATTGGAGGTGTTGGTGCAGGAGGTGATCGCCGCGATCACGACGTCGCCATGGCCGAGATCGAAGTCACGGCCCTCGACCGCATGACGCTTCTGCTCGCCCTCGGGCTTCTTGTATTCGCCAACCAGCGCGGTCGCGAAACCGGTCGACACCGCCGGCAGCGCGATGCGGCCTTCGGGGCGCTTCGGTCCGGCCATCGACGGCACGACGTCGCCGAGGTCGAGCGTCAGCGTGGTGGTGAACACCGGATCGGCCGACTTGGCGGTGCGGAACAGGCCCTGCGCCTTGGCATAGGCCTGCACCAGCTTGACGCGATCGGCCTTGCGGCCCGAGGTCTTCAGGTAATCGATGGTCGCTGCATCGACCGGGAAGAAGCCGCAGGTCGCGCCGTATTCGGGCGCCATGTTGCCGATGGTCGCCTTGTCCGCGACCGAGAGATAGTCGAGGCCCGGGCCGAAGAACTCGACGAACTTGCCGACGACGCCGAGCTTGCGCAGCATCTGGGTGACCGTCAGCACGAGGTCGGTCGCGGTGACGCCTTCCTTGAGCTGGCCCTTGAGCTTGAAGCCGACCACCTCAGGCAGCAGCATCGACAGCGGCTGGCCGAGCATGCAGGCCTCCGCCTCGATGCCGCCGACGCCCCAGCCGAGCACGGCGAGGCCGTTGACCATCGTGGTGTGCGAGTCGGTGCCGACCAGCGAGTCGGGATAGGCGACCTCGAAGGTGCCGGTCTTCCGGCCGACCGTCATCTTCTCCTTCTTGGTCCACACCGTCTGGGCGAGATATTCCAGATTGACCTGGTGGCAGATGCCGGTGCCGGGCGGCACCACCGAGAAGTTCGAGAACGCCTTCTGGCCCCACTTCAGGAACTCGTAGCGCTCCTGGTTCTGCTTGTATTCCTCGGTGACGTTCTTCGCGAACGCCTTGTTGTCGCCGAAGAAGTTGACGATCACCGAGTGGTCGATGACGAGATCGACCGGCACCAGCGGGTTGATCTTCTCGGCATCGCCGCCGAGGTTCTGCATCGCGTTGCGCATCGCGGCGAGGTCGACCACGGCCGGGACGCCGGTGAAATCCTGCATCAGCACGCGTGCCGGGCGGAATGCGATTTCGTGCTCGAGCTGGCGCTTCTTCAGCCACTTCGACACCGCAACGATGTCTTCCTTCTTGACGGTGCGGCCGTCCTCGTTGCGCAGCAGGTTCTCCAGCAGAACCTTCATCGAATACGGCAGCTTCGAAATTCCCTTCAGTCCGTTCTTCTCTGCCTGGGGCAGGCTGTAATAGACGTAGGACTTGCCGCCGACCTTCAGGGTCTTGCGGCATTTGAAGCTGTCGAGCGAGGTCATGCGAGGAATCCCAATTCTCAGTTATACCCGGCAAGGGTAACTAAACACCGGCGATCGGCACTGGCCAAGGGATGGCCTGGGGTGGGTTGCGGCCGCCGATTGTGTGTGCTGCATCAAGTTCCGGGCTTATAGAACCTTTCTAGAAGCACCGCCACACCGACAAGCGTGCGACAGCGTTGCGCGACCCAAAAATTCTCACGCGGTAGCGAAAGATTTCAGAGGGCTGTGACAAGACGAACCATGCGGCTCTCGGGACGAAATCTGAAATGCGTGCGCGGCGGACGCGAGGTGTTTTCCGGCCTCGACCTGTCGGCCGCAGCCGGCGAGGCGCTGGCCATTACGGGCCCCAACGGCGCCGGCAAGACCTCGCTGCTGCGCGTCCTCGCCGGGCTATTGGTTCCCGCCGAGGGCTCGGTCGCGCTCGAAGGCGGCGACGCCGAGCTCAGCCTGCCGGAGCAGGCCCACTATCTCGGCCATCGCGACGCCCTGAAGCCGGCCCTGAGCGTTGCGGAGAATCTGTCCTTCTGGCGGGAATTCCTCGGCGGCGAGACAAAGGATGCCGGCCAGTGCCTTGCCGCGGTGGCGCTCGACCACGCCGCGCATCTGCCGGCGGCCTACCTCTCCGCCGGCCAGCGCCGCCGCCTGTCGATCGCGCGCCTGCTCTCGGTGCGGCGGCCGGTGTGGCTGCTGGACGAGCCGACATCGGCGCTCGATGCGGCCGGACAGGCGCTGTTCGTCGGGCTGATGCGCGACCATCTCGCCGGCGGCGGGCTGATCATCGCGGCGACGCACCTTCCGCTCGGCATCGACGCGCGCGATCTGCGGATGGGAGGCGCGGCATGAGCGCGCATCACGTCTCAACGCTGAGCGCCAGCCTCTCCGTCCCCTCCCCCCTTGCGGGGGAGGGTCAGGGAGAGGGGTGCCACACGGCGCGGTCTCTCCGTCTATCTCTCCACGACAAGCGGCCGAGATTGCAGAAGCGGCATCTCCATCAACTATCTCGCCCGGGGCCACCCCTCTCCCC
>NZ_JBXEJO010000041.1:0-90577 GCF_056837965.1 Bradyrhizobium ferriligni | reverse complement strand
GGGCTGGGGTGGGGATATCGCCGCGAATCCCACCGTGGAGAGAGCCCCCACCCGCCGCGCTCGGGCGCGCAAGAGCGCTGCCGCGCGCGTCGGCCTCCCGCTATCGCATTTCGTGGCGGTGCCCTCGTGGGCATCCTTCGAGACGCCCGCCTTCGGCGGGCTCCTCAGGATGAGGTCTTGTTTTGCGGCACAATAGTAGACCCTCATGGTGAGGAGCGCCGCTTGCGGCGTCTCGAACCACGAGGCCAAGCATTTGCGCGGTCACCAAGAGGCATATGCGATAGCCCTGCCCGCAAGCGGGAGAAGCCAAGCGAGTCTGCGGTTCGGCCGATTCAACCAGGATTTTCGCGCGCTAGCGCGCGTGCTGGCCCTTGCTGGTCGGCAACGGGCAGTTGGTGCAGACCCGGTCGTCGCACATCCGGCAGATCGTGAAACGATCCATCTCGGAGGTGTCCTGCCTTGCCAGCAGCTCGCGGATCAGCGTCGCAAGCTGCTTCCTCTCCGTCGACGACAGCACGTCCAGCAGCGACGTCACGGCCGAAATCCGCGACGCCAACAATTCGTTCCGGGACGCGGCGCCTGACGCCGTCAGGTGCAAGGCGACCTCGCGGCCGTCCTTGCCCGAACGGCGCTCGACAAGCCGATCCGAAACCAAGCGATCCACCAAGCGGACCGTTCCGGAGTGCGACAGGCCGAGGATTCGCCTCAGCTTGTCGTTGGTCATGCCCTGGCCATAGCCGATGACGATCAGCGCCGCGGGCGTTTCGCCGCCGCGGCCGACCACCTCGCGCGCGCCTTGCTCGATCCGATCCATGACGGCGAGCGACAGCGCGCCCAGCAGATTGGCGATTCCGTTTTCCATGCGCCGAATAATATGTGCGCTGCGCACAAAAAACAACTTGACCAGATATGTGTGCTACGCACATATTTGACCGGAGAGCAACGACGACAAGAATGGAGAGCAGCGATGACGATCCGAAGCGCCGCACTGGCAACGCCTGACGCATCCGGCAGCGAACCCGCCCTGAAACACGTGCAGGCCAACGGCGTGCGGTTTGCCTATCTCGAACAGGGCAGCGGGCCGCTTGTCATGTTCATGCATGGCTTTCCCGACAATGCATGGTCGTACCGAAAGCAGCTGCAGGTGTTCGCGGATGCCGGATATCGCGCGGTCGCGCCGTTCCTGCGCGGCTACGCGCCGACCGAGATTCCCGCCGACGGCATTTTCGATCCGATCGCGCTGGGCCAGGATCTCGAAGCGCTGATCGCGGCGCTGAGCGACGACGGACGCGCCTACGTCGTCGGCATGGATTGGGGCGGTACCTCGACCTTTCAGGCGCTGGCCACGGCGCCATCGGCGATCAAGGCCGCGGTGGTCATGAACACCGCGCACCCGATCACAATCCCAAGCCTCAGGAGCGATCCCGATGCCGTTCGATCGGTCTTCCATGTCTATTTCTTTACGGTGCCTGGCGCTCACTCGGCGGTCAACATCGAGGGACTTCCCTTCGTCGACTACCTTTGGAAGTTGTGGTCGCCGACCCTGCAGAACGACGAGCATCTCCGCTCGGTCAAGGAGACGCTCTCTTCTCCCGGCACCATGAAGGCGGCGCTGAAATACTATAACGGCCTGGTCGATGCGGGCGTTGCGGGCCGGTTGCCGATCAACGACATGCATACGCCGACGCTGACGATCTATGGCGGCAACGATCCGACGGTGCGGTACTCGACCAAGGAAGAGCCGCTCTTCAAGGGACCACATCGGCGCGTGGTCCTGCCCGATGTCGGGCACTTCCCGCATCTCGAGCGTGAGCCCGAGGTCACCGGTCTGATCATGGACTGGTTCACCACGCACGCGGCCGACTGAACTCCCGCAGGTAGCGGCCGCATCCGTCAATATCGTTCAATTTCCCTGAGAAGGAGTGCGCGCAATGGACGCCACGACACAGCAGCAATATGCCGAAGCCTTTCACGCTCTGCACAGAACGGGCGATCCGCTCATCCTGTTCAACGCCTGGGACGTCGCCACGGCCAAGGCGATCGCGAAGGCCTCACCGGCGGTGGCGACCAGCAGCGGCGCGGTCGCGGCCGCACTCGGCTACGCCGACGGCGAAAATGCCCCGCTTGAGATGGTGGAAGGCCTGGTCTCGCGGATGACCGCGTCGGTACCGGTTCCGGTGTCAATCGATCTCGAGGCGGGATATGGCGACACTCCGGATGCCGCCGCGCATTCGGCGGCGAGGATCCTGAAGGCCGGCGCGATCGGCATCAACATCGAGGACGGGCTTGTCGGCGGAAAACGGCAGCTCGTCGCTCCCGAGCAGCATGCCGCGAAGATCACGGCGGTGCGGGACGCCGCGCAACAACGCGGCGTTCACCTCTTCATCAATGCGCGAACCGACCCGTTTCTGCTGAAGTTCGGCTCGCCCGAGCAATGCCTGAATGAGGCGGCAAGGCGTGCGAAGGTCTATGCCGATGCCGGCGCCGATGGAATTTTTGTGCCGGGGCTCACCGACCTTGCGCTGATCGAGAGGTTCGTCCAGCTGACGCCGCTGCCCGTCAATATCATGGTGACGCAAGGCGTGCCCGAAATCCCGGAACTCGCCCGTGCCGGTGTTCGCAGGGTGAGCCTCGGGCCGTGGCCGATGATGGCGGCAATGCGCGTCATTGGACAGGCGGCAGCCGCGGTCGCCGCCAGCAAGCAATACGGCGCGTTTCTACAGCCCAACGGTTGAGCCCGTGAGCGCACGCGATGCCACCGTCCGGCCGGACCATTCAGTCCGTGCCGGCCGGACTACCGGGTTCATGAACGAATTAGTCACTCGATCACTTCGTCTGCGCCGCTGACGACTGAAGCAGAGAACTCGTGGCCGAGCAGTTTGGCGGTCTTCAGGTTGATCACGAACTCGACCTTGGTGACCAGCTGGACCGGAAGATCGACAGGCTTCTCACCCTTCAGAACCCGGCCGGCGTAGACGCCCGCGCGGCGATGCGACTGCACGAAATCTCCGCCATAGCTCATCAAGCCTCCGGCTGTCGGGAAATCCCGGGTCTGCGTGATTGCGGGCACACGATACTTCAGGGCGAGATCGGCCAATCGCCGGCTGCGAAACGCAAAATAGGGATCGGAGGTGAAAACGAGCGCGTTTGCCGACTCTCTCGCGACCGAAGCGAATACGGATTCGAACTCGTCCTCCTTGCTTGCCCGCAATATCTGCAGATGGACCCCCAACGTTTCGGCAGCGGCCTGAAGCCTCTGCAGTTGCGAGCTGGCGGTTGGACTTGTCGGGTTGGTCACGACCCCCAACGTTGTCGCCGCCGGCAGGAGTTCGTGCATCAACTCGAGCCGCTTCGGCGACACGTCGACGCTCAGGCTCGAGACTCCCGTGATGTTGCCTCCCGGCCGCGACAGGCTGTCCACCACACCCAGCTGAACGGGGTCGCCGCCCATCTCGAAGACGATTGTCTTGGTGACGCCGGCGGCCTTGGCGGCAAGCGCGACGGGCGCGCCGCCGGGCGCCACCACCACATCGACGTTGCGCGCGATCAATTCGCCGGCCAGCGCAGGTAGCTGGGCATATTGCCCATTGGCCCATCGATACTCGATCGCGACATCGCGGCCCTCGACAAAACCGGCTTCACGAAGTCCCTGGTGGAAAGCCTTCAGCCGGCTGCCAAACAACTCCGGCGATTCCGGACAAAGATAGCCGATCACAGGCATCGACGGCTTCTGCGCGTGCGAGGATGTGGTCCAAGCCGCGGCGGCGGCCATCAACAACAAGACCTCACGCCGGCCGGCGCGTCCGTGCGATGTTGCTGCACCAGAGTCAGCGCAACTCATGCTGTATCGATCCGCTGGCATTCGCCGTCGGCGGAAGTATATCCCACGATCCGAAACCAGTCGCCAATGGACTGCACCGAACCGCTCCTCGCGGCATCGGCCGACGCACATCAAAACGATATTCCGAACACCGGAATGGCGTCATCGAAGCCCTTGATTTGCCGACTCCCGATATCCTCCAGCGAGCGCTTGCCTCTCACGCTTGCGGCAATCCCTGCGTCCATCAGGATTTCCCGATCTGCGGCAGATGCGCACAGGCGGGCGGCGAGATTCACGACACTGCCGATGGCCGTGTAATCGAGCCGGTCATCGTAGCCGATCCGTCCAACCGTCGCCGATCCACTGGCAAGCCCTATTCCAAAGCCAACCTGGTAGCCCCGCGACCGCCAGCCGCCGATCAAGCCCTGCACGCACTTCTGCATTTCGCTCGCAAGGTCGACGGCTCTCAGCGCCGGCTCCTCGACCGGCACGGGTGCGTTCACCAGCACCATCAGCCCGTCTCCCGAGAAGCTGATGAGCGTTGCTTCGAACCGCGCAATGACCCTGCCCAGAACCTCATAATATTCGGACAGCACGCTCATGACTTCCTCGGGAGTGACGCCCGCGGAAAACGCGGTGAACCCGCGCAAGTCACAGAACACGACGACGACGTCGGTGCGGCGGCCATCCAGCACGCTGTCATCGCCGGCACGATCGACGAGATCGGCGACCTGAGGCGCGAGAAACCGCTTGAGCTTCGCGATCCGCTCCTGGTGCTGCTGCGCCAGCGCGAGCTCGCCGGCCATCCTGTTGAAGCTGTTTGCCAGACGCTGAAATTCGTCCCCGGTCTGGATCGCAATGCGATGCTCGAACGATCCGGCGCCGATCCGCTCCGTCCCCTCCTCCAGCAGCCTGATCGGCTCGGTCATCCGGTGCGCGAATGCATAGGCGAGCAGCCCTGCAAATACGGTGCTGCCTGCGAGAAGCACCGTAGTCCGTCGCAACGCGGCATAGATCGGGGCGTAAGCCTCGGAGAGCGGCTGCGCCACCACGACGGTCCAATCGGGACCCGCCACAGGAGCCGCGCGGGCAGCAACCGGACGTCCCTGTCCGTCCCGGCCCGTTGCAAAGCCCGCTCCCGGGCCGATCGCGTCGCGTATGGCGCGAAACGGCTGAGAGGTTGTTTCTTCCAGCCCGCGGAGCACAAGGCTGATGTCGGGATGGGCAATGAGACGGCCCGGCCGGTCCAGGACGAAGGCAAGGCCGGTCTCTCCCACCTTGATCGCCGATACGACATCCCAGATCAGCTTGAGATTGACTTCGGCGATGACTGCGCCGACCGCGGATCGGTTACCCACGAGCGCAATGGTCAAATACGGTTCCGAGCCTCTGTTGTAGCTGACATCGCTGAACCAAACCTGGCGCGCGTGGGCGCCGACCAGCGCAGGTTCCGCAGATCGGTCGGTACGACTTTCGATTCGATTGAGGCCGACCCGCGAGACGTAGAGACGCTCCAACCCATTGTTGTCGATGAGTGTCAGGCTGACGACCGCTGGCGCTTGACGAAACAGACGCAACGCATCGGTTCGGCGATCCTCATCGGCCTCGTCGGTCCAGGGAAGCTGGACCAGCCAGCCAAGCTGACTTGCGATGTCGGAGATGAAGTTATGAATTTCAGCGGCCGCGGACGTCGCCTGAACACCAAGCAACTGGTCCAGCCTTGCGCGCTGATCGCGGTAACCGAACCAGGCCTCGATCGACCCGTTGACCACGAGCGGAAGCGCGACGGCCAGGAACAGTCCGAGAAAATACTTTGGGAAGAGGCCGCGAAACCGATCTCGGACAATCATGCCCTGATCCCTGAAAATGCGACGGATATATCGATATGCGAAATGAAGCCTTGAAAATGAAGCCCCGGCGCAGCCGCCAACCGGCATCTTCTAGCATAATGAGCCGTTTTAGGCCGTAATGGGGCTGTTGTTCGACCTGGCCAAAGGACGCAGTCGGCTCCGGCCGCCATTGCGCTTGCGTCGGCCCTGCAAAACCTTGGTCCTATAAAATTCCGGCATAGCTGGGCGAGCCAGATGCGAAGAGAATTAAGCCCCCGCCTGCCCTAAGCCTATCGGTGTGAGGACGCGCCAATGCGTGTCCCTTGTATTGACGCGTTTTTCTTCGCGAACCGGTACCCGGTTCGTTCGAAAACGCTACCGCCGAGGCCATGATGGACCAGATTGCCGTTCACCAGGACAGCGCGACCAGCCGGGACTGGCCGGTTGCGATCTACCGCACGCTGAAGAGCTTCGGCGTGGCGCAGGTGTCCTACGTCCCCGATGCGGGACATTCCAAGCTGATCAAGCTGTCGCACGCGGATGCCGACATCAAGACCACGGTGCTGACGACCGAGGAAGAGGGCGTGGCGCTTTCGGCCGGCGCCTGGCTCGGCGGCGACCGCGCGGTGCTGTTGATGCAATCGAGCGGCGTCGGCAACTGCGTCAACATGCTGTCGCTGATGGCGAGCTGCCGTTTCCCGCTGCTGACGCTGGTGACGATGCGCGGCGAATGGGCCGAGTTCAATCCCTGGCAGATTCCGATGGGCCGGGCGACGCCGCAGGCGTTCGAAATCATGGGCACCACCGTGCTGCGGCTGGAGAACCCTGACGATGCCGAGGAGGTGATCTCGGCGGCCGCCTCGCTCGCCTATGACGGCGACCAGCAGGTCGCGGTGCTGATCTCGCAGCGCATGATCGGCCGCAAGAAGTGGACCAAGGAGACGCACTGATGTCGGCATCAACAGGCACTCTCGATCGCCGCGCCGCCGTGAAGGCACTGCTTGCCGACCGCGGCGAGCTGCTCGTGATCTCCGGGCTCGGCTCCTCCTCCTACGACGTGTTCGACGCCGGCGAGCATCCCGGCAATTTCTATCTGTGGGGCGCGATGGGCGGCGCGGCGATGGTCGGGCTCGGCCTCGCGCTGGCGCAGCCGAAGCGCCCGGTGCTCGTGATCACCGGCGACGGCGAGCAGCTGATGGGGATCGGCAGCCTGCTGACCATCGCGACCAAGCAGCCCGGTAACCTCTCGATCGCGGTGCTCGACAACGGCCATTTCGGCGAGACCGGCATGCAGCCGAGTCACTCCGGCCTCGGCGCCAGGCTCGAGGTGATCGCTGATGGCGCGGGCATCGGCAATGTCTCCGAGATTGCCGACATGGCCGGCATCGAGAACTTCCGCAACAGCCTGCGCGATCTCGGCGGCGGCCCGCGGCTGGCGCGCATTCGCATCGCCGCCGGCGAGGTCGAGCGCGCGCTGCCGCCGCGCGACGGCACCTATTTGAAGAACCGCTTCCGCGGCCATCTCGGCTTCAAGGTGAGCTGATGCGAGGCCGCGCTCAGGCGAGCTGGATATCCCAGAGCCCCTCGGCGCGCAGCGCGGCGACCTCGTCGCGCAACAGCTTCGCGATCAGCGTCATCGCGTTGGAGCCGGGATGCTCGACCGGCGAGGCGAGGGTCAGCTCGCGCCGCGGCGCCGGCCGCGCGATGGCGGCGGTCTCGAGCCGGCCCTCCGCCACCTCGGCGCGCACCGAGGACGGCGGCAGCAAGGTATATCCGAGCCCCTCCTCGACCAGGCTGGTCAGCACGCGAAACGAATCCGCCTCGAGCTTGACGTCGAGATCGATCTTCTTCTTGGCCGCGGCATGTTCGAGCAGCGCACGGAGGCCGTGCGAGTGACTTGGCAGCACCAGGCGCTGGCGCATCAGCCAGCCGAAGTCGACCTGCTTCTTCGGCTTCAGCCCGCTGCCGCGCGGGCCGACCGCGACGATACTGTCGCGGCCGAGGCTCTGCACCGCCAGATGCAGATCGACCGACGGCCCGTAGATCACGGCAAGGTCCATCTCGCCGCGATGCAGCCACTCGATCAGATGGCCGCTGTAGCTCTCGACGATGCAGAGCGAGATGCCGGGATAGCGCTCCACCGTGCGCCGCGCCAGCCGCGCCGACAGCACGCAGCTCACCGTCGGCACCAGCCCGAGCACGACGCGCCCGGACGGCGCGCCGCCGGCGGACTGGATGTCGTCGCGGATCTGGTCGATCTGCCGCACGATACCGCTGGTGCGCGCCAGCAGCAGCCGGCCAGCATCGGTCAGCACCATGCCGCGGCCGTTGCGCGTGAACAATTCGGTGCGCAGCTCGTGTTCCAGCAGCTTGATCTGCCGGCTCAGCGCCGGCTGCGCGACCCGCAAGGTATCGGATGCCTTGCTCAAGCTCCCGAGTTCCGCGACGCACGCAAAGGTCCTAAGCTGGCGGAAATCCATACTTGCCAATCCTGGAAGGCAGGTTCATACGCTATAACAAAACAGCATAGGGAGTTTACCGGGGCCCCACAACAGCGGGCGTTTCGTCCGTACGAGCATGATCCGGAAAAGTGCGAAGCGGTTTTCCGAAGAGATCATGCTCAGACAACGAGCTAAAGCGCATCGCGCTTTCGGCGCAACCTCTCGGCAAGACAGAACAATGACCGCACACGATCAGAACATCGACGACCATTCCGACATCCGCGACGCGGTGGCAAAGCTCTGCGCGCAGTTTCCCGGCGAATACTGGCGCAAGCTCGATCGCCAGATGGCCTATCCGAAGGAGTTCGTCGATGCGCTGACGGAGGCCGGCTATCTCTCGGTCCTGATCCCCGAGGAATATGGCGGCGCCGGCCTGAAGCTGTCGGCCGCGGCGGCGATCCTGGAAGAGATCCAGCGCGCCGGCTGCAACGGCGGCGGCTGCCACGCCCAGATGTACACGATGGGCACCGTGCTGCGGCACGGCAACGACGCGCAGAAGGCCAGGTATCTGCCGAAGGTCGCGACCGGCGAATTGCGGTTGCAGGCGTTCGGCGTCACCGAGCCGACCAGCGGCACCGATACCTCCTCGCTGAAGACCTTCGCGCGCCGCGAGGGCGACCACTACGTCGTCAACGGCCAGAAGATCTGGACCAGCCGCGCTGAATATTCCGACCTGATGATCCTGCTGGCGCGCACCACGCCGAAGGAGCAGTCGAAGAAGCGCACCGACGGTCTCTCGGTGTTCATCGTCGACATGCGCGAGGTGAAGGGCAAGGGGCTGGAGATCCGCCCGATCCGCACCATGATGAACCACGCCACCACCGAAGTGTTCTTCACCGACATGAAGGTGCCGGCGGAGAATCTGATCGGCGATGAAGGCAAGGGCTTTCGCTACATCCTCTCCGGCATGAATGCCGAGCGCATCCTGATCGCCGCCGAGTGCGTCGGCGATGCCAAGTGGTTCATCGCCAAGGCGACCAATTACGCCAAGGAGCGCAGCGTGTTCGGCCGGCCGATCGGCCAGAATCAAGGCATCCAGTTCCCGATCGCAAAGGCCTATGCCTCGATGCGCGCGGCCGAGTTGATGGTGAAGGAAGCCACCCGCAAATATGAGGCCGGTCTCGACTGCGGCGCCGAGGCCAACATGGCCAAGATGCTGGCGGCGGATGCCTCCTGGGAAGCGGCCAATGCCTGCGTGCAGACCCATGGTGGCTTCGGCTTCGCCGAGGAATACGACGTCGAGCGCAAGTTCCGCGAAACGCGCCTCTACCAGGTGGCACCGATCTCGACCAACCTGATCCTGTCCTTCGTCGCCGAGCACGTGCTCGGCATGCCCCGCTCCTACTGAGTTCTCAGATCATGCTGCCGCTTGAGGGATTGACCGTCATCGCCGTCGAACAGGCGGTCGCCGCGCCGTTCTGCTCGTCACGCCTGGCCGATGCCGGCGCCCATGTCATCAAGATCGAGCGGCCGGAGGGCGATTTCGCCCGTGGCTACGACGCCGCGGCGAAGGGCCAGAGCAGCTACTTCGTCTGGCTCAACCGCGGCAAGGATTCCGCCGTGGTCGACCTCGCCACCAAGGAAGGCCGCGCGCAGCTGGAAGAGTTGATCGCCGGCGCCGACGTGCTGCTGCAGAACCTGAAGCCGGGCTCGATGGACAAGCTCGGCTTTTCGCGCGAGCGGCTGCGCAAGGCCTATCCGAAGCTGATCATGTGCACGATCACCGGCTATGGCGACACCGGGCCCTACGCCGACCGCAAGGCCTATGACCTGTTGATCCAGGCCGAAAGCGGCCTTGCCTCGATCACCGGCGGACCGGAAGGCGCCTCGCGCGTCGGCATGTCGATCGTCGACGTCGCAACCGGCGCCACCGCGCATGCCGCGATCCTCGAGGCGCTGATCGGCCGCGGTCGCACCGGAGACGGTGCCGACATCCGGATCTCGATGTTCGACGTGATGGCCGACTGGCTCACCGTCCCGCTGCTCAATGCCGAGGACGGCAAGTCGCCGAAGCGGATCGGCCTCGCCCATCCCTCGATCGCGCCCTATGGCGTGTTCCGCTCGAAGGACGGCAAGGAGATCCTGATCTCGATTCAGAGCGAGCGCGAGTGGAAGACACTGTGCGCCAAGGTGCTGGGCCAGCGCGGCCTGCCCGACGATCCGCGCTTTGCCAATATGGTCGAGCGCGTGCGCAACCGCGCCGTCACCGACCAGATCGTCAGCGACAGTTTCGGCAAGCTCACGCGCGAGGAATTGCTGGCAAAACTTGCCGAGGCCGACATTGCCTTTGCCGAGGTCAACAGCATGGACGACCTCGCGAAACATCCGCATCTGCGCCGCGTCGAGGTCGACACGCCGAACGGCAAGGTCAGCTATCCGGCGCCGGCCGCGATCGTGGTCGGCGAGGACAGGCACTACGGCAAGGTGCCCGCGATCGGCGAGCGCATTAAACGTTAGGATGCGATGAGATCAGGTCAGATCGTAACCGCGAACGAGCTGCACCCCCTCTCCCGCTTGCGGGAGAGGGTCGGGGTGAGGGCTCTCTCCACGAATCCCACCGTGGAGAGAGCCCCCACCCGACGCTACGCGCCGACCTCCCCCGCAAGCGGGAGAGGTGCACCGAGCCTGCCGTCAGACCGACGCCGTCGTGCTTCGACATCTCTCACCCGGGCAACACAATCATGAGCGACAAACTCGACCTCGATCATCTCCGCCAGTGGATCGGCCGCAGCACGGAGGCCTCCGACGTCGTCACCAAATATCTCGTGATGGGGCTGCGCGCGACGCTGTTCCAGGAGATCGGCGAGCCGAAGGCCGGTGACGCCGCGCCGTGGACCACGCATTGGTGCCTGGCGCAGCCGGTGTTTCCGATGTCGCAGCTTGGCCCCGACGGCCACCCGACGCGCGGCGGCTTCCTGCCGCCGGTGCCGCTGCCGCGGCGGATGTGGGCCGGCGGCGAGCTCGAATTCTTCGACAGCTTGCGCATCGGCGATGAGGCCAAACGCACCTCGAAGATCGCCGACGTCACGGTCAAATCGGGCTCGACCGGCACGCTGTGCTTCGTCTCGGTCAATCACGAGGTGACGACGTCGCGCGGACTTGCGGTGCGCGAGCGGCAGGACATCGTCTATCGCGAGATGACGAGCACGCAAGGCGCAGCGCCTGCCAAGGCGCCGCCGCCTCCGCCGGTCGCGCAGCATCGCGAGAGCCACGTCTCCGACCCGGTGCTGCTGTTTCGGTACTCGGCGCTGACCTTCAACGGCCATCGCATCCATTACGACCGCGACTATGTCACCAAGGTCGAGGGCTATCCGGGCCTGATCTTCCACGGCCCGCTGCAGGCTTCCTTCATCGTCGAGTTCGCCGCCAGGCTGCGCGGCGGCAAGCCGCCGAAGAAGCTCGCCTATCGCGGCGTGCAGCCGCTGTTCGAGGGCAGCGAGTTCTCGATCAATGCCAGCGACAAGGATGGCGGCATGGAGCTGTGGACCGCGAATGCCGAGAGCCAGCCGACCATGAAGGGCACGGCGACCTGGTAACGCACGAGCGCGACGCGTGTCATGATGCGAGGGAATAAAGAGGCGCTTTCATCAGCGCCTCGTATTCCTTATTGTGATCGCGTTCATCCCTGGATCGCAGATCATGAGTCGCTTCTGGAGTTCGGTCGTCCGCAACCTGTCGCCCTACGTGCCCGGCGAGCAGCCGAAGATCGACGGCCTTATCAAGCTCAATACCAACGAAAATCCCTACCCGCCGTCGCCGCGCGCGGTGGCGGCGATCACAGCGACCACGGATCGCCTGCGGCTCTACCCTGATCCGCGCGCAACCGCCCTGCGCGAGGCAATCGCGAGGCGCTACGGCGTCACGGCCGACGAGGTGTTCGTCGGCAACGGCTCGGACGAGGTGCTGGCCCACGCTTTCCCGGCGCTGCTGAAGCACGACGCGCCGCTGCTTTTTCCTGACATCACCTACAGCTTCTACCCGGTCTACTGCCGCCTCTATGGCGTCAGCTACGAGCAAGTGCCGCTCGACGCCTCGATGCGCGTGCAGCTTGCCGACTACCGGCGGCCCGGCAGCGCAATCCTGCTGTGCAACCCCAACGCACCGACCGGCACCGCGCTGCCGCGCGCCGCGATCGAGGCGCTGCTCGCCGAGCATCCCGACCGGCTGGTGGTGGTCGACGAGGCCTATGTCGACTTCGGCGCCGAGAGCGCCGTGCCGCTGGTCGCGCGCCACGACAATCTGCTCGTCGTCCAGACGCTCTCCAAATCGCGCGCGCTGGCCGGCTTGCGGGTCGGCTTCGCGATCGGCCAGCGCCCGCTGATCGAGGCGCTGGAGCGTGTCAAGGACAGCTTCAACTCCTATCCGCTCGACTGCTTCGCGATCGCGGGCGCGGTCGCCTCCATCGAGGACGAGGCGTGGTTCGAGGAGACGCGGCAACGCATCATCCGGAGCAGAGAGGCGCTGGTCCGCAGCCTCATTGAGCTGGGCTTCGAAGTGCTGCCGTCGCAGGCGAATTTCGTGTTCGCCCGCCATCCCAACCATCGCGGCACCGACCTCGCCGCGAAGCTGCGCGAGCGCGGCGTTTTGGTGCGGCATTTCCAGAAGCCGCGGATCGAGGACTTTTTGCGCATCACGGTCGGCACCGACGATGAGTGCGGGCGCCTGATCGGCCTGCTGCGCGGCATGGTCTGATAGCCGTTCACCGACGACGCAACTTGCGATCGACGGCGCCAACCTGCATAGTGAACGCGCGACAGGATGGCACGGTTCTCCGGGAAGGAGCGGTCATGCGATTTGCGATCGGCGACGCGGCCGTCGACGTCATCGTCGACGACGACGATTTCGGCCTTCCGCTCGCCGAATTCCTGCCCGGATACGATCGCGGCGTGATCGAAACACATCGCGCCACGCTGGAGCCGGTGTTCATCGACCTCGCCCGGGGCCTCGCGAAACACGCGATCCAGAGTTTTGTGGTGCGAACCGGCGGCCGAACGCTGTTGATCGACGCCTGCATCGGCGAGCACAAGGACATCCCCGAGATCCCGGCCTGGCATCGGCGGCGCGGCAGCGGCTTCCTCGATCGGTTGCGCGCGTGCGGCGTCGACCCGGCCGGCATCGACGTCGTATTCTGCACCCATCTGCATGTCGATCACGTCGGCTGGAACACGCGCCAGGACAACGGCCGCTGGCAGCCGACCTTTCCCAACGCGCGCTATCTGTTCGGCCGCCGCGAGTTGGCCGGCTGGATGACGCAGCATGATGCCGGGCGTGCACCGCCGATCCACGCCCGCGCCCTGGAGCAGAGCGTCATACCGATCGTCGAGGCGGGCCGTGTCGATCTGGTCGACGACGGCCATCAGTTGGGACCGGGCCTGCGGCTGGTCCCGCTGCCGGGCCACACCAGCGGCCAGATGGGGCTGATGGTAGACTACGCACAACATCGCGCGATCTTTTGCGGTGATGCCGTGCACAATCCGGTGCAGATCTTCCAGCCCGATCTGTCGACATCATCCTGTGCCGACCCGCAGCTCGCGGGCGAGACGCGCGCGAAGATCCTGGCAGAAGCGGCGGACAGCGGCCGTCTCGTCATACCGGCCCACTTCCGCGGCCCGCGCTGTGCCCATATTCGTCGAGATGGCGGTGGCTACGCACCGGTGTTCGATGCCCGGCATCAGTAAGATTCAACACCCGGCGCCGCGGCTCACCAGGTGAAGACCGGGCGTATCATCCAGTCCATTGGAACCGAAACCCGGCTTGCGCGTTCCCCGCCCTGACGGAGGACGCCATGCTTAGAGACGAACAGGTCGCGGTTCTCTGCGACATCGCCCAATCCATTGCCTTCGCCGACGACGTGCAAGGCGAGGTCGACCGGCTGATCAGGGAGGGATACGTCGCCAAGGACGGCGACCTCTACGAGCTGACGCCGAAGGCCGAGAAGGTTTTGTCCGAGCGCGGCGCCAGCCTCAAGGCGTGACGCCGCCTATTCGGCCGGCGTCCACCCGTCCCCGGCAATCTTGACGCCGAGCGCGGCGATCTGTTCGCAAAACCGCGCGATCGATCGCGCCGCGATGACGGACACCTCTGTTTGATCGCTCACTCCGGCAGCGATTTGCCGGCCTGCTCGCGCACGATGTAGTCGGCGTACCAGTCCGGCCAGTTCGCATCGTGGCCGCCGATTCGCTTCTCGTGCTTGCCATGCGCGGCTGCCGCGCGCCGGAGCGCCGCGGCAAGATCAGCGGATGAAGCGAAAGTCGTGCTGTTTCCGTCGACGCGACCGGGCAGACGCTGTGTCACCTGCTGCAGCAGCCAGACATTGCCGTCGGGATCGTTGAAGGTGGCGAGCGAACCGTAGCTCGGCCGCTCCGGATCGGGTCCCTTGATGCGGCCCGCCGCCCCGCGATGAAACACCTCGCTGACATCGACGCCACGCGCGATCAGGTCGGCACGCGCCGCCTCGATGTCGTTCACGATCAGGAAGCGCGGCAGCGCGGATCCCTTGTCGAGATGGATCGAGGTCGGCGAGCCCGGCGGCGTCAGCTGCAGCGCCCGGGACCCGTCCGCTCTGACGAAATCGGCGTCGAGCCGCCAGCCGAGATCTTCATAGAAGCGCTTGGCCCGGTCGACATCGGACACGGGAATCACCACGACCTCGAGCTTCATGTCGATACCCGGTTTCCTGCTTTCGGTACTCATGGCGCGCTCCTTGAAATGTGAGGGACCGGGCCGGAAACGCCCGTTGCACCCACGTTGACGATAGCGCATATTGCTATGAAAATCATAGTAACAATGCAGATGAAGAAAACGTGATGGCAAGGCCAAAGGGCAACCCTGCTGACCCAACGCTGTGTCCGGTGGCGCGCGCGGAGACCGTGGTGGGCGATCGCTGGACCGTGCTGGTGCTGCGCGAGTTGTTCGCGCGCAACCATCGCTTCGAAGAGATTCAGGCCTATACCGGCGCGACCCCGCAGATGCTCACGGCACGGCTGAAGAAGCTGGAGGCGGACGGACTGGTGACGCGGCGCGTCTACAACAAGCGTCCGTTGCGCCACGAATATCATCTGACCGAGAAGGGCGCAGCGTTCTTCCCCGTCATGTTCGCGCTGCGCGCCTGGGGCGAGACCTGGTGCAAATCACCCAGAGACGGTCTTTCCATGAACTATACGCACCTCAGCTGCGGTAAGCCGGCGGGGCTCGGTCCGGTCTGCCAGTCCTGCGGCAAGCCGCTGCATTGGGCGGACATGGTGGCGGAGCGAACGCCCAAATATCAGAGAGAGCGCGATGCGCGCTGGGACGCCTTCAAGGCGGCCCGCTGAACGCAACGACCGCGCCGGCGCAAGCGGACAATGCCCGTTCGCACCGTCGCACATCCCGATCACGCAGGGCCAAACCCCGCACAACACAGGAGACCACCATGCCATTCGTTCGTATCGACCTGAAGCGCGGCAAGTCCGCCGAATATCGCAAGACGCTGGGCGAGATCGTCTACAAGGCGATGCGCGAGGTGATCAACGTCCCCGAGAACGACAAGTTTCAGGTCATCACCGAGCACGACCGTGGCGATCTGAACTACGCCGACAACTATCTCGGCAATACCTACAGCGACGATCTCGTCTTCATCCAGATCACCATGAATGCCGGGCGCACCGTCGAGATGAAGAAGGCGTTCTACAAGCGGATCGTGGACGACTATCAGAGCCAGCTGCAGGGCCGGCCGGACGATGTCGTCATCAATCTCGTCGAGGTCGCCAAGGAGAACTGGTCGTTCGGCCACGGCATCGCGCAATACGCGAGCTGAACGCAGAACAGGAATGCGCCGGACGGACGGCCGCCTGCCCGGCGGCTTGCCGTCCGCAGCTTGCGGTCGGCGTTGCCAGCACGCATAGTCCCGCCCGTGCACGAACAACAACAAACAGGGAGGCAACCATGAGGACGATCGCAGCCGCGCTGTGCGCGCTCACGCTGATCACAACCGGTGCGCAGGCACAGACGCTCAAGGACTTCATGGCCGTTGTCATGAAGAAATGGACCGCGCCGTTCGAACCGTTCCAGCTCATCGACAATATCTACTATGTGGGCACCGACGGGATTGCGGTCTACGTCATCAAGACGTCGCAGGGGTTGATCCTGATGGACACGGCGATGCAGCAGTCGACCGGCATGATCAAGGACAACATCGCCAAGCTCGGCTTCAAGGAGGGCGACATCAAGATCATCCTCAACACCCACGCCCATCTCGACCACACCGGCGGCTTTGCCGAGATCAAGAAGGAAACCGGCGCGCAGCTGATCGCCGGCGAGCGCGACAAGCCGCTGCTCGAGGGCGGCTATTATCCGGGCGACGAGAACAACGCCGATCTCGCCTTTACGCCGGTGAAGGTCGACCGCACCGTCAAGGAAGGCGACAAGGTGACGCTCGGCGACGTCACGCTCACGGCGCACACGACCCCTGGCCATTCGCCAGGCTGCACCAGCTGGGAGATGACGGCCAAGGACGGTAGTCAAACGCGCAACGTGCTGTTCTTCTGCAGCGGAACGGTGGCGCTGAACCGGCTGGTCGGCCGTCCGACCTATCCCGGCATCGTCGACGACTACCGCTCGACCTTCACCAAGGTCAAGGCGATGAAGGTCGACGTGCTGCTCGGGCCGCATCCGGAGGTCTACGACATGCAGGCCAAGCGGGCGCAGATGAAGGACGGCGCGCCGAACCCGTTCGTCAAGCCCGGCGAGAATGCCACCTATGTGGCGGGGCTAGAGCAGGATTTCGACAAGCAGCTCGCCAAGCAGACGGCGGCGCTGCAAAAGTCGAACTAGGTGTCACAGCGAAAGGTCATACCGTCATCCTGAGGAGCCGCGAAGCGGCGTCTCGAAGGATCGACGGCCCGGTTTGTGGCCACGCATCCTTCGAGGCTCGCTCCGCTCGCACCTCAGGATGACGTGGAATAGCCGGCGGTGCTTCTTCCACGCTGGAGCGCATCCAAACCGCGGCTTGACATCGTCAGGCGATCCACCGACCGGTGGATTGCTTTTCCCACGTACCTGCGAGCACGAATTCGTGGATTGAAGCCCGCGGCTCTTCTGTATATGGCAAAGCCCTGGTTAACCACTTTCCCGACGAGGGCCTGTTGAGACTGCTTCTTCTGGTGTCGCTGCTCGTGCTCTCCGTTCCCGCCAGCGCACAGGACCAGCGCTTTCTCGACAGCCTGCGTCACGTCGAGCCGGCAACAAGGCTTGAGCAAGTCTGCGACTATGCCGTCATGTCCGACATCAACCGCGACACCGGGCGACAGGCCGACAGGGCAAAGTCCGACGTCACCTCCAGCCCGTCGCACCATGGCGATACGGTGATCGCAAAAGGCGGCGCGTTCCGCAGCAAAGGCCAGTGGTTCTCGTTGAGCTATACTTGCAAGGGCACCCCCGACCACCTGCATGTGACCAGCCTGCAATACAAAGTCGGTGAGGCTATTCCGACGTCGAAATGGGCGTCGCTGGGCCTTTGGCGCTAGAGCGTTTTCGAGCGAAGTGGATACCGGTTCGCGTGAAGAAACGCGTCAAAACAAGAATCTAGAGCCCCGCTCCGATTCCATCGGAACGGGAAAAGCTCTAGTCTGATCGAGCGGAAGTCTTCACCAGGCGCGGCCTTCATCTCCGCTTCCGGTGCAGCCGGCGGATCGCATGCAGCCATCTCGCCGCGCAGCGCGGCCACGAGCAGGCGCGAAGGCGGCGGATATCAATCCTTTGGCACGTTCTTGGTCAACTGTCCGGTGTGCGGATCGATGTGCAACTCGTACGTCTTGCCATCCTTCACCGCATCGCCTTCCCAATGGCCGTCGTCAGCCTCCAGATCCGTGATGTTCGTGTAGCCCAGACCATGAAGCCGATCGACAACCTGTTGCTTGGTGAGCCAGTCCGCGCCCGGAACGTCGGCGAGCGCTGAAGTGGACAGAGCAGCAAGGAACAAAACGAGTATCGTCTTCATGCGTACCTCCTTCGCTTGACCATCGCTGATCCGCGGCCGGAACTCGTGCCACACCTCAACGCCGACCGGCTGGTGGGGTTGCAGGGCATCGGTCAAAAGCGGAATATTCCGGCGCAGGCTCAAGACGCTCGGCACGCCTCACCTTGGAGCATGACGTCGGCTGGTGCTCGATTGGACAGCGTCCGAACCGTATCCTAGAACGATCAGACGATCCAAGACGCGCTCGTTGGACGTCAGGGCCGATCTCCGTTGCCCGTAACGAACGTGTCGTCAACTCCCGGGGTTCAATGATGTCGTCGCGCAAACCCGCCGCCAGCAAAGGCAAGACCGTCACCGTCAAGGACGCCACATTCGGCCTGCTCCGCGCGTGGGGCATCAAGAAAGTGTTCGGCAATCCCGGCTCGACCGAGCTGCCGTTCCTGAGCGACTGGCCCGACGACATCGATTACGTGCTCGGCCTGCAGGAAGCTTCCGTCGTCGGCATGGCCGACGGCTATGCGCTGGCGACGCGCAATGCCGGGTTCGTCAATCTGCATTCGGCGGCCGGCGTCGGCAACGCGCTCGGCAACATCTACAACGCCTATCGCAACCAGACCCCGCTGGTGATCACCGCGGGCCAGCAGGCGCGCTCGATCATGCCGCTGCAGGCCTTCCTCTATGCCGAGCGGGCCTCCGAATTCCCGAGGCCTTACGTGAAATTCGCGGTCGAGCCGGCGCGCGCCGAAGACGTGCCCGCCGCGATCGCGCGCGCCTATTATGTCGCGATGCAGCCGCCCTGCGGACCGACCTTCGTCTCGGTGCCGATCGACGACTGGGCGCATGCGACGCAGCCGCTCGACGCGCGCCAGGTCAGCCGCGAGATCGGCCCCGATCTGTCGGCGATGCAGGCGCTGGTGGCCGCGCTCGGCGAGGCCAAGCGCCCTGCCCTCATCGTCGGCCCGGCCGTCGATCGTGCCGAGGCGGTCGGCCTCATGGTTGACGTCGCCGAGAAATCGAAGGCCGCGGTCTGGGCCAGCCCGTTCTCGGCGCGCTGCTCGTTCCCCGAGCGGCATCCGCAGTTCGCCGGCTTCCTGCATGCCGCGCCGGGCCAGCTCTCCGACGCACTGCGCGATCACGATCTCGTCGTCGTGGTCGGCGCGCCGGTCTTCACTTTCCATGTCGAGGGCCATGCCGCGATCTTCGACGGCTCGACCACGATCTTCCAGATCACCGACGATCCGGATGCCGCCGCGATGACGCCGACCGGCCATAGCATCGTCGCGACCATGAAGCCCGCGCTGACGGCGCTGCTCGAGATGCTGCCCGAGACCAGGCGCACCGCGCCGGCCGGCCGTGTGCTGCCGCCGTCGCCCGCCGCCGGCGACCCGATCCCCGCCGAATATGCGCTGCACGCGCTCTCGGCCGCGATGGGGCCGCATGATGCGCTGGTCGAGGAAATACCGTCGCACCGTCCGCTGATGCAGAAGGCGATGCCGATGCACGGCCAGGACAGCTTCTACACCATGGCGAGCGGTGGCCTCGGCTACAGCCTGCCGGCCGCGGTCGGCATGGCGCTCGGTCGCCGCCAGGGACGCACGGTCTGCCTGATCGGCGACGGCTCGGCGATGTATTCGATCCAGGCGCTGTGGACGTCGGCGCAGCGCAAGCTGCCGCTGACGGTCGTCGTGCTCAACAATTCCGGCTACGGCGCGATGCGCTCGTTCAGCCAGGTGATGCAGGTGCGCAACGTGCCGGGCCTCGATTTGCCCGGCATCGATTTCGTCAAGCTCGCCGAAGGCATGGGCTGCGACGCCGTGCGGGTGACGAAGTCAGCCGAGCTCGCCGGCGCCTACCAGCGCGCTCTCTCGCACCAAGGCACCAGTCTGATCGAGGTGATGGTGGATTCCGCGGTGCCGCTGCTTTACGCGCAGAAGGCGTGAGGATCGCGCTGGTCAGTGACGGACTCACGGCACACATAGTCAGGAAGCCACTGGCGGTAGGGTTTCCTCCCCCCTTGCGGGGGAGGGTTAGGGAGAGGGGTGCCACACGACGTGCTCTCTCGGCATAAGTCTCAACGTATCGCGATCGAGATTGCGAAAGCGAGACTCACGTCAATCATCTCACCCGGGGCTTACCCCTCTCCCTAACCCTCCCCCGCAAGGGGGGAGGGAGCCTGAATAGCGTGCTCACCTGACGAGCGCGGGCTCCGAGCCCGCCGCCGACGGCGTCGGCACCTCGCAGCCGGTGGCGCAGCAGCGTCCGGGCTGCTTCGACACCCGCTGTCCCTGGTCGACAAGGCCACGGCCGAGCAAATTCTCGACCAGCTCGGCCTTCTCCATGACAGGATAGTTGCGCCAGATCTCGCGCTTCATCGCCTCCGGTGAGCCGCCGCCGTGCAGCGAGATCACCGAATACCAGCCGGCCTCGTGCGAGACGGTGAGGTCCTCGATCAGCCGCGCCACCTCGGCGCGCTGGTCGGCCGGGATATCGGGACGTCCGCCCATGACAGCGGCAAGCGAAGCGCGCGTTTCCGGATTGTGATCCTCGTCGGGACCCGGCAGCGCGACGATCAGCCCGCCGGAGACGTAGTGCGCGACGCGGTGCATGTCGTAGATCTTGGTCGCCAGCAGCAGTTTGCCGATGTTGGAGAACACAGCATCCGGCATCACCGAGCCCGCCGGATCCTTCGTGCAGTAGACCGAGGAGGCGACGCCGCAGGCGTAAAAGCTTTCGGTGATGGTGATCAGTTCGACCATCGCCTCGCGGATATGCGCGTGCTTCTCGGCATCGAGCCCGTTCGCCTCGATCATCAGCGCGCCGGCGCCGATCAATAGATCGCCGAAGCCGGCACGGGCGCCGATGCAGGAATGCCGGTGATGCGTGGCGTAGGACGTGGTGAGGAAGCCGCCCTCCTCGGTCTCGCCGGCGAGGAACACGCGATCGTGCGGCACGAACACGTCGTCGAACATCACGACGCCGACCGACTGGCCGTACTTCGCCGAGAATTTCGCCGCGGCATCGCCGGGCCGGCCGGCCGGGCGCGCGACGATGGTGACGCCGGGCGCATCGACCGGCACGGCGCAACAGACCGCGAAATCCTTGTCGGCGGGCACATGGGTGCGGCACGGCATGACAAGGAATTCGTGCATGTAGGGCGCGCCGGTCACAATCGCCTTGGTGCCGCGGATCACGATGCCGTCGGGGCGGCGCTCCTTGATATGGACGTAGGCGTCCGCATTGGCCTGCAGGCCAGGACGTTTCGATCGGTCGCCCTTGGCGTCGGTCATGGCGATGCCGAGCGTCAGATCCTGGTCCTGCACCTCGTGCAGATAGTTGAGGAAGCGCTGGCTGTAATCGGTGCCGTGGCGATCATCGGTCAGCCTGGTCGCCTGATAGAGACCGTTCAGCGCATCATGGGTCAGGTAGCGCTGCGCGCAGCCCGACGTCCTGCACACCAGCCGCACCGCCTCGAGCTTGTCGAGCAGGTCCTGCGAGCTCTGATTGATGTGGAGCATGCGGTTGACAGTCTTGCCCGAGGTACCCTGCCGCGCGGTCATGATCGGCACATGCTCGGGCTGTAGCGCGAAATCATAGGTCACGCCGACGCCCGCCACGCCGGGCGCCAGCAACGGCTCATCCGCGACGCTCGCAACGGCCGCGCCGTTGACGAACACACGCGGCTTGTAGCGGCGCAGGGATTCCCGGTAGTCCGCAGCCGTCATCAGCATGGCGCTTCTCCCTTGCTCATTCATTCTAACAATGTTAAATTATCTAACGCTGTTAGAATTGAGTCAAGAACGGATTCGCCGGACCATGCAGATGCGCGAGAGCAGGAAGGAAGCGGTCAGCCGCCACAAGCGGGAGCTGATCCTCGACGCGGCGCGCAGCGTGTTCGCGGAGGAAGGCCTCGAGGGCGCGAGCCTGCGGGCGATCGCGACGCGGGCCGGCTACACGCCGGCGGCGCTGTATTTCCATTTCGATTCCAAGGAAGCGATCTATGCCGAGGTGCTGCGGCAATCGCTGGCATCGCTCGGCGAAGCCGTCAGTGCGGCAGTCGCGACGACGCGCGGCGCCAAGCAGAAGCTGCACGCCGCAGGCATGGGCTTCTTCCGCTATTACGCGGAGCACCCGCGCGACCTCGATCTCGGCTTCTACCTGTTCCGCGGCGGCATGAAGCCGGCCGGGCTCGGCCATGACCGCGACCACGCGCTGAACGCCGCGCTGGAGGCGGCGCTGCATCCGATCGCGGAGGCCGCTGAAGCGCTCGGCGCGTCGAGGCAAAAGGCGAACACCGTGATGGTGGACTGCTTCGCGCATGCGACCGGCCTCTTGCTGCTATTGCACACCGGCCGGATCAGGATGTTCGGCGCCTCCGCTCCCGATCTGATGGACGCCTATCTGCGCGACAAGATCGCGCAACTCGCGAAGGTGTGAGGTCGCCTCAGGTGCGCGGCCGATATCGTAGCCCGGATGAAGCGCAGCGAAATCCGGGATTCACGCGCGCATGTTCGACCCGGATTACGCTTCGCTTCATCCGGGCTACCGGTCTCACTTCCCGTGCGCTTCCCGCATCTTGGCCTGGATCTTGGCCATGCCGCCGATCCAGCGGTCGTAATTCTCGGTCTTCTTGCGCATGTAGCCGAGCACCTGCGGGTGCGGCAGGATCAGGAAGGTCTCCTGCTCGATGCCCTTGAGTGCATCCTGCGCGACCTGCTCGGCGGAAAGATCGCCGTCGCCGGATTGCGGGCCCTTCGGGATCGAGCGCAGCATGTTGGTGTCGACGCCCTGCGGGCAGAGGATCGAGACCTTGATGTTGTCGGCGCGGTGCGAGATCGCGAGGTTTTCCGCAAAGCCGACCGCGGCGTGCTTGGTGGTCGAATAGGCCGGGCTGCCGACCTGCGACAACAGGCCCGCGGCCGAGATCGTGTTGAGGAAGTAGCCGCCGCCGCGCGTCTTCATGCGCGGCACCAGATGCCGCGCGGCATAGACATGCGCCATCACATGGATCGCCCAGCTCCGCGACCACGGCTCGTCCGAGGTGCCGCCGGCGTTCACCGACAACGGATCGAAGCCGCCGCCGATGCCGGCATTGGAGCAGAACAGCGCGATCGGGCCGAACATACGCTCGGTCTCGTCGATCACATGCAGGATGTTCTTCTCCTGCCCGACGTCGCATTTGAAGGCGGCACCACCGACCGTGGCCGCGACCTTCTCGGCCGCGCCATGATCGAGGTCGACGACCACGACCTTCGACGCGCCCGCAGCATGGAATGCCTCGCACAGCGCCTTGCCGATGCCATTGCCACCGCCGGTGACCACCACAACCTTACCTGCCACCTGCATGGCCATCCTCCCGATATCTTTGCTCGTACGTTGTTGCCTTGCCCATGCTGCCCTGCGCCTTCCGTCATCCTGAGGAGCGCGACGCGCGTCTCGAAGGATGAACGGCCCGGCTGGTGGCCGTCGACCCTTCGAGACGCCGCTGCGCGGCTCCTCCAGCGACAACGGCTTCGCCGTTGCGCGGGAGTGACGGTGCGAGGGCTGAATGCGCCCTATCACGAAACATGATAGCCCATCCAACGCCGTTGGCGAGAGCTTCAGCTCGCCAGCACGACGTCGAACACCGCCGTGTAGTGGCAGGCGGCCCCGAGCAGCACGAAGCAGTGCCAGATCGCGTTCTGGAAGCGCAGCCGGCGCCAGGAGTGGAAGATCACCCCCAGGCTATAGAGAATACCGCCCGCCAGCACGAAGCCGAGCGCCATCGCCGGCAGCACCCTGACGACGGCGTCGTAGAGCATGATGCCGCTCCAGCCCATCGCGAGATAAAGCCCGACCGAGAGCCGGTCGAAACGGCCGGGATAGCGTAGCTTCAGCCAGATCCCGACGATCGCCACGCACCACACGCCGACCAGCAACGCGATCGCGAAAGTGCTGTCCTTCAGTTCCACGATGAACGGCGTATAGGTCGCGGCGATCAGCAGATAAATCGCGGAATGATCGAAGCGCCGCAGCACCCATTTGGCGCGCGACACCGGCCACAGATTATAGGTCGCCGACAGCACCAGCATCGCGAGCAGGCCGGCGACATAGACCGAGACCACGGCGACGTCGAACGGGCCGGCATAGACCGCGGTCAGCACGATCAGCGCGGTGGCGGCCACCAGCCCAAAAGCGACGCCGACGAGATGGACGACGCCGTCGGCAATCAGCTCCGCACGGTCGTAGTTCCACAGCGCGGCGCCAGCCGCGTGGATCGAAGTCGAGGCAAGTTGCTTCAGGCGGAAGACCGTCATGCAGGCTTTCCCGTGGGCCGATGGACGATGGGTAGCGCGGGTGGTGTGACGCGTTCAATTTCCCCTGCCCCCGACAATTCCCTCGCCTGCAAAGGCGCCGGAAATGTGAAGCTTGATTTTGGCCCGATAATCGCCACCTTGCGGGTGATCGCCCGCCACTTTTGGTCCCTCCTGCCGGGTTTTTCGTTAACCCTCCATGCCCCCCAGCTTCACTGATATCGTCGAGGAAGCCCGTCTCTCGGCGCGGGCGCTGCTCGACTATGGCGAGGGCTTCTTCAACCCGACGGTGCGGCTCGGCGTCACCGGCCTGTCGCGCGCCGGCAAGACCGTGTTCATCACCGCGCTGGTGCACGGCCTGACCCGCGGTGGCCGCTTCCCGGTGTTCGAAGCCTATGCCTCGGGGCGGATCGCGCGCGCCTATCTCGCCCCGCAGCCCGACGATGCGGTGCCGCGCTTCGCCTATGAGAACCATGTCCGGACATTGGTCGAGGAGCGGACCTGGCCGAGCTCGACCACCGACATCTCCGAGCTCCGTCTCGTGATCGAGTATCAGCGGCAAAATGGCGCGGACCGCACGCTCACCCTCGATATCGTCGACTATCCAGGCGAGTGGCTGCTCGACCTGCCGCTGCTCAACAAGAGCTACGAGCAATGGTCGGCGGAAAGCCTTGCGCTGTCGCGCGAGCCGCTGCGCGCAAAACTCGCGGCGCCCTGGCACGCCCATCTCGCGACGCTGAAGCCCGAGGCCAGAGAGGACGAGCAGGCCGCGCTCACCGAAGCACGCCTGTTCACCGACTATCTGCGCGCCTGCCGCGATGAGCGCTTCGCGATGAGCCTGTTGCCGCCCGGCCGCTTCCTGATGCCCGGCAATCTCGCCGACACGCCGGCACTCACTTTTGCGCCACTCGACGTGCCCGCAGGCGGCAGCGCGAGTGACGGCTCGCTGTGGGCGATGATGCGGCGGCGCTTCGAGGCCTACAAGGACGTCGTGGTGCGGCCGTTCTTCCGCGACCATTTCGCGCGGCTCGATCGCCAGATCGTGCTGGCCGATGCGCTCGCCGCATTCAATGCCGGCCCAGAGGCGCTACACGATCTCGAGGCCGCGCTCGCCGGCATCCTCGACTGCTTCCGGATCGGCCGCAGCACGATCCTGAGCGCGCTGTTCCGGCCGCGCATCGACCGCATCCTGTTCGCGGCGACCAAAGCCGACCATCTGCACCACCAGAGCCACGACCGGCTGGAAGCCGTGCTGCGGCGGATCGTGGTCAAGGCCGCCGAGCGCGCCGAATATGCCGGCGCCGACATCGACGTCGTCGCGCTCGCCGCGGTGCGCGCCACGCGCGAGGCGCAGGTCCAGCGCGGGCGCGACCGGCTGCCGTCGATCCTCGGCACGCCGGCGCCGGGCGAAGTCGCCAATGGCGAGCGGCTTGACGGCGAGACGGAAGTTGCGACCTTTCCGGGCGACCTGCCCGACAATCCGGAGGAGCTGTTCAACGGCGGTTTCCGCGGTCTCTCAAACTCAGACACAGAAGCCGCAGACTACCGCTTCCTGCGCTTCCGTCCACCAAAGCTGGAACGAAACGGCGATGCAGAGCCGGCGCTGCCTCACATCCGCCTTGACCGCGCCCTCCAGTTCCTGATCGGAGACAAACTGCAATGAACGAGAAGACGCCCCCGCGGCGGCCGGCGACGTTCAAGCTCGACGATCCCGGCGTGGTCGTGATGGATCCGGACGACGGCGGCCGCCTCACCCGCGGCACGATCCAGATCGTGCCCGAGGCCGAGCCCGTGCAGCTCCCGGTCCCCCTTGATACGCCGCTGGTGCCGGCGCGCCGCGGCTTCCGCTGGGGCACGCTGTTCTGGAGCGCGGTCGCGGGCCTCGTGGTGCTCGGCACCGGGCTTGGCGTCATCAATCTGGTTGAGGATCTGTTCGCACGCAATGAAGGCCTCGGCGTCCTCGGGCTGGGACTCGCCGTCATCGCCGCGGTGGCGCTCGCGGTCGTCACGACGCGCGAGCTGGTCGGTCTGGCGCGGCTTGCGACCATCGAGAAGCTGCATCTGCGCGCCGCCGAGGTGCTGATCAGCGACGACCGCGCCGCAAGCCGAGTGATCGTCGCCGATTTGCTCAAGCTCGCGCACCTGACCCCGCAGCTCGCCCGCGCCCGCAGCACGCTGCAGAGCCACACCGACGACATCATCGACGGCGCCGACATGATCCGTCTCGCCGAACGCGAGCTGATGACGCCGCTCGACGAGGAGGCGCGGCGGCTGGTGTCTTCAGCCGCGCAGCGCGTCTCGGTCGTGACCGCGGTCAGCCCGCGCGCGCTGTTCGACGTGCTGTTCGTGTTCGTGGCGAGCTTGCGGATGATCCGGCAGCTGGCGCGGCTCTATGGCGGCCGGCCCGGCGCGCTCGGCATGATCCGCCTGCTGCGCCACGTCATCGCGCATCTCGCCATCACCGGCGGCATGGCCGCCAGCGACAGCCTGATCCAGCAGATGCTCGGTCACGGCATCGCGGCAAAGCTGTCACAACGCCTCGGCGAAGGCATGCTCAACGGCCTGTTGACCGCCCGCCTCGGCCTCGCCGCGATCGACGTCACCCGTCCGCTTCCCTTCAACGCCCTGCCGCGCCCGGCGCTGACGGATCTCGCGAAAGACCTGATCCGCAAGCGCGAGGAAGAGGAATAGCGCTTCTCCTGAGCGAGCAGTGCTCGTTGCTGCGCCCTCTCCCCTTGTGGGAGAGGGCAACTCAGTTGTTCACCACGCCCGCGCTTGGGTGAGGGGTCTCCATCCATACGCACCTCGCCCGCGGAGAGAGACCCCTCATCCGGCAGCCTTCGGCTGCCACCTTCTCCCACAAGGGGAGAAGGTGATCTCGCAACGCTCCGCCAGCATCGCCAGCACCCGCCAGCGGAAAAACGTCGTGTCCGGCGGCGGCGACAGATCGGGCGTCCAGCCGCTGATCTTCTCCAGCGAATAGGTGTCCATCACCATGCCGCGCCAGCTCCGCGTCACCCGCTCCAGCGGCTGGCGCACCGCTGTCGTCTCGCTCCACAGCGGCAGATTGTTCTCGGGCTCGCGCCCGACATAGACGCCGGCGTGATCCCGGATCTTGCTCATGCCGGGATCGGCAAAGCCCTGGAAGCGGCCGCGTTCGTTGATTTCGATGACCGTCACCTTCCCGCGCAGCAACCAGCGCAGCATCGCATAGGTGCGATAATCCGTGGTTGCGACCCAGGTCGCGCCGGTCGCCTCAACCTGCGCCAGCGTGCGCGCAGCCACCACATCGTAGCCCGCCTCGGTGCCGATCGGATCGGTGCGGCCGATCAGATTCCACGGCGCGAACATGTAATAGAGGAAGACGCAGACGACGAACACAATGCCCGTGGTGATCGCGGTCCGCGCCCAGTAGACCGTCGATTTGACGAGCCCGACCGACCAGCCCTCGAACGGCATCCGCGTGACGTTGATGGCAATTGCCGCGAAGCCGGCGGGCCACAGGAACATCGGCCAGGTGTCGCCGACCCGCAGCGTCAGGGACTTCCAGAGGAAGTAGATGAACGGCACCAGCACCGCAGTCGCCAGCAGGATCGCGACCGGCTCGCGCTTGCGATAGCCGCGCCATGCCGTCAGCGCGGTGCCGAACAGCGTCACCGGCAGCAGCACGAAGCCGACCAGGCCGAACTGCATGCCGATAAACTCGCCGACGGTGCGCAGCGTGAAGGCGCGCTCGGCGGTGGCGCGCACCGCCTGAAAGCGGAACGAGGCCCAGTCGTGCTCGGCATTCCAGATCAGCACCGGCGCGAACACGACGACCGCGATCAACGCGGCGAGATACGGATACGGGCTGCGCAACCAGCGCCAGCGCCAATCCGGCACCAGCGCAAAGGCGAGCACCGCCGGCGCGAACATGATCGCGGTGAATTTCGACAGCAGTGCCAGCCCGGCAAACAGCCCCGCCGCGAGCCACCAGCGTCCGTCACCACTTTGCGCCAACCGGACCAGCGACCACAGCATCGCCACCGAAAACGGGATCAGCGCCGTGTCGGGCGCGACCTTGGCCATCAAGAGGCCGTAATACAGCGCCGCCTCCGGCAACAGCAGCGCCAGCATCACGGCGCGGACGTTGTTGGCCGTCACGCGGCGGACGATGTCGGCGAGCAGGAGCTGGGTGGCCAGCATCGCCACGATGCCGCCGAGGCGGACGCCGAGATTGGTGTCGCCGAGGATCGCGGTGCCGAAGCGGATGAACCAGGCGACCATCGGGGGATGGTCGAGAAAGGACAGCACGTTTTCCTTCGACCAGGTCCAGTAATAGGCCTCGTCGGTGCGCAGATCGAGCGCATGGGCGTAGACCAGCCGCATCGCGGTCATGGCAACGATCACGGCGATGACGCCCCGCCAATCCGGCGCGCGCGAACGGGCCGGCTTAACGCTGTTGTTATCGGCTCCAGGTTCGGCTTGGGCTATCGTCACGGCGCGCTTTTTGTTCGACTCTTAACGGAGTGTCAACGTGCCGCACGGCCCGCTCTCACGGCTGGTCCGGACCCGTGGCGGTGTTCAGCGCGGGAATTAACCACTAGACTTGCCGATCATGAATCACATGGCCTCCCCCTCGCGCGAGCACTTGCAGGACATGGCCCGCGGTATCGGCCTGCGGCAGGTCCGCATCGTCACGGGGGCGATCATGTTCGCCTACCTGATCAGCCATTTCCTCAACCACGCGCTCGGCAATATCTCGACGCAGGCGATGGCGATCGGGGTCTACTACCACACCGAGTTCTGGCAGTTCCTGCCGGTCGCGATCGTGTTCTACAGCGCCTGCCTGGTGCATACCGGGCTCGGCATCTGGGCGCTCTACCAGCGCCGCGAGTTCCACTGGAAGGCGATCGAGCCGCTGCAACTGACGCTCGGCCTCAGCATCCCGATGCTGATCGTCGCGCACGTCGTCGGCGTACGGCTCGGCCAGACCCTGTACGGACAAGAGAAGCTCTACCCCCAGGAGTTGTACACCTTCTTCATCGCCTCGCCGAACCGGCTGTGGCAGATGCTGGCGGTGCTGGTGATCGCCTGGGTGCACGGCTGCATCGGCCTGTATTTCTGGCTGCGGCTGCGTCCGTTCTTCAAGCGCGCCGCGCCGTTCCTGCTCGCCGGAGCCGTGCTGATCCCGACCCTGGCGATGCTCGGCATCTATCAAGGTGGTCGCGCCACGATCGCGGATTATCAAGATCCCGACTGGCGGCGCGAGGAGCTGTCGGTGCAGAAGCTCGGCACCGCGGCGCAGGGGACCACGCTCGAGAAGATCACCGACGGCCTGACCACCGGCTATCTCGGCCTGCTCGGCCTCGTGCTGCTGGCGCGCGGCGCGCGGGCCCTGCTGGAGCGCCGCGGCGGCATGATCGCGCTGTCCTACGGCAACGGCCGCACGCTGCGGGTACCGAAGGGATTGAGCGTGCTGGAAGCGAGCCTGCGCTACAACGTGCCGCATGCGAGCGTCTGCGGCGGTCGCGCGCGCTGCTCGACCTGCCGGATCCGCATCATCGGCGATCACGCCGGATTGCCCGAGCCCTCGCCGCGCGAAGCCTTCGTGCTGCACCGGGTCGGCAATGACGATCCGTCGATCCGGTTGGCCTGCCAGTTGCGGCCCACCGCTGACCTGAATTTCTTCCAGCTGTTCCTGCCGAGCACGACATCGGCCAACGCGCACGCCGCCAATCCGGCACGGGTCGGCCAGGAGCGCTATCTGGTCAGCATGTTCGTCGACATGCGCGGCTCGACGCAGCTTGCCGAGAAGCGGCTGCCGTTCGACACCGTGTTCATCGTCAACCGCTTCCTCGGCGCGGTGTCGCAGGCAGTGCTGGAAGCCGGCGGGCGGCCCAACCAGTTCATCGGCGACGGCATGCTGGCGCTGTTCGGGCTTGCCACCGACCGGCAGGTGGCCTGCCGCCAGGCGTTGCGTGCGGCGGCGCTGATCGCAACCCATATCGACGAGCTGAACCAGTTCCTGAGCCACGATCTGCGCGAGCCGATCCGCTTCGGCATCGGCATCCATGGCGGCGAGGTGATCGTCGGCGATATCGGCTATCGCGACCACATGGTGTTCACCGCGCTCGGCGATGCCGTCAACGTCGCGGCACGGCTGCAGGACATGACCAAGGCGCTGGCCTGCGAGGCGATCATCTCGGACGAGGTGCGCGTCACCGCCGGGCTGGCCGACGATGCCCTGCCGGCGCAGGAGGTCGCGATCCGCGGCCGCAACGAGCCGATGACCGTGCGCACGGTCGAAAAGACGCAGCTCCTGTCGACGCTGGTCGACGACCGGCGTGCCGTCGCGGCCTGACCGGTTCATCTCCACTCCAGCACAATGTGACCTGCCGCACATCCGACGGTGCGTTCAGCCGAGATGCTCGAACGTGCCCGGTGCCGGATGCGACTGACTGGCGATGGGTAAAACTGCAACCGCGCCGCGACAGAGTTCAACGCGCATCCGAAGGAGAAGACCATGTTTCGCAAAGTCACGCTCGCTCTCGCCACTGCCGCAACCCTCGGTGCCGCCGCGCTGGCGCCGACCGCAGCTTCCGCCAAGCCGTTCTTCTGGCATCCGCATCACCATCACTTCTGGGGTGGCCCGGGCATCGCCGTCGGCTTCGTCGACTCCGGCTGCTACGCCACCCGCCTGGTGCTGACGCCCTACGGCTATCGCTATCGCACCGTGAACGTCTGCTACTGATCGAACCTTCTACTTGGATGGAAACGCCCCGGTCGTCCACGCGACCGGGGCTTTTCATTGTTGCGACGCAACGCTGCGAAAGCTCAATTGACTCGCGGTTGTCAGGTGCGACATTTGGACCGCGCGCATTCCATGATGCGAAGGCGCGCAAGGCAATCTGGGCCTGGTGATGACCGGCTCACGACAGAACAGCTTCGGAGGAAGCGGAATGCTCGATCGACGAGACTTGATGAAGCGCGCCGGATTGGCCGCTTTGGTGACGGGGCTGGGATCAAGGGGCGCATTCGCCCTCGACACCGTGACGCTACCCTTTGGCAATGGCGGGCGGCCGCTGGTGCGCTACCCGCAAAAGCGCCCGATGATCGGCCTGACCGCCCGCCCGCCGCAGCTGGAAACGCCGTTTGCGGTCTTCAACGACGGCCCGATCACGCCGAGCAATGCGTTCTTCGTGCGCTATCATCTGGCCGACCTCCCCTACAATCTCGATCCGGACAAGTTCACGCTGGAGATCAAGGGCAAGGTCGACAAGCCGCTGAAGCTGTCGCTGAAGGACATCAGGAAGCTGAAGGCGACCGAGATCGTTGCCGTCAACCAGTGCTCCGGCAACAGCCGCGGCTTCTTCAGTCCGCGCGTCGCCGGCGGCCAGCTCGGCAACGGCGCGATGGGCTGCGCGCGCTGGCACGGCGTGCCGCTGAAGACCGTGCTCGACATGGCCGGCGTGCAGGCCGGCGCCAAGCAGGTCACCTTCAACGGCATGGATGGTCCCGTCAGCGACAAGACGCCGGATTTCGTCAAGGCGCTCGACATCGATCACGCACGCGACGGCGAGGTGATGCTGGCCTGGGGCATGAACGGCGAGGACCTGCCGTTCCTCAACGGCTTCCCGCTCCGCCTCGTGGTGCCCGGCTATTACGGCACCTATTGGGTGAAGCACCTCAACGAGATCACCGTGATCGACAACGTGTTCGAGGGCTTCTGGATGAAGTCCGCCTACCGGATACCGGATACGCCGAACAATGCGGTCGAGCCCGGCACCGCACCGAAGGCGACGATCCCGATCAATCGCTTCACGGTGCGCTCGTTCATCACCAGCGTTGCCGACGGCGCCAAGCTGAAGGCCGGCCGCACCATGTTGCGCGGCATCGCCTTCGACGGCGGTAAAGGCATCAAGGAGGTGATGGTCTCGACCGACGGCGGCAAGAGCTGGACGCCGGCCAAGCTCGGCAAGGACCTCGGTAAATACGCCTTCCGCGAATGGAAGTTGCCGGTGAAGCTCGCGGCCGGTCCCGCGGAGCTGAAGGTGCGCGCCACCAACAATGCCGGCGACACCCAGCCGATGGATCCGTTGTGGAATCCGGCCGGCTATCTGCGCAACGTCGTCGAAACCGTGCGCGTCACCGCAGCGTGAGGAGAAGCATCATGACCAGCAAGCTGCTTCCATCCCTCGCCGCGATCGCCTCGCTGTCGATCGGCGCCGCCTTCGCCGCGCCCGTGAACTACACGGTCCCCGAAGAGACCGCGGCCTTCAAGCCGGGTCCCAACCTCGAGGTCGTGCAAAACAACTGCACCGCCTGCCACTCGGCCGACTACATCAAGACCCAGCCGCAGGGCGAGAAGTTCAAGAAGGATTTTTGGCAGGCCGAGGTGACCAAGATGATCAAGGTCTATGGTGCGCCGATCGACGAAGCCGACGTCGGCAAGATCGTCGAATACCTCTCCGCGACCTATTGAAACGCGGCCGGTCGATCCCCGCGCGCCGGCCGAAAAGGCAGCGCGCGGGACGATCGATCCAGTTCGGTACACTGGAACCGATCCATTTTTGCAGCGCATCAATTGACCACGAAACGGGCAATCCGGCGTAAAACCCCCGCAAAGCGGGTTGTTTCCGGTCAAAAACACACCGTCGTTTGATCTACCCAGCTTTTTTCAAACTGCTATCCTGTCGTTGCGGACAAGCCGGTTTTTGCGGGGACCGACTGGTCTGTTTTCGATTGATTCCGCGGAGACGACTGGAATGCCCAAAGGTACAGTGAAGTGGTTCAACCCGACCAAGGGTTATGGATTCATCCAGCCCGCATCGGGCGGCAAGGACATTTTCGTTCATATTTCAGCAGTTCAGAAGGCTGGCCTTCAGACCCTCAACGAAGGTCAGTCGGTTGAATACGAAGAGATTGCAAATCGCGGCAAGACGTCAGCCGAAAATCTCAAGGTCTAGCGTCACAGCGCCAGATCCGGCGGCGCACTCTCGGACGCCATCCGGGAGTGGGGGCCGATCCACACACCAGACAACGTGACGTTCGGCGGGGCGGGCACGATGCCCGCGCGCCATGGCGTTGAACTATGTGGCGTTGAACTATTTCGGCGGCCACCGCTCGCGCGCCGACGACTGCCTTTTGCGCCGGGAAGCGCGCGGCTGCGCATTGCAGCATCACAGGCACGTGCCGCTCTGGCCGTTGCCGCACGGCACCCGCTTCGACAGCTGCTGAACCTTGCGCTTCGACTCGGCCTGCGCCAGCACGTCGAACACGCTTGACGGGGTGAGCTGCGTGGCCTTGCGGAAGTCCTCGGTCGCCTTGTCGACATGGTTGAGCGCCTCATGCGCCTTGGCGCGGGCGAACAGGCCCTCAACCGTCTCCTTCTGCGCAATCGCCCGGTCGAGATCCTCGACCGCCTTGTCGTAGTTGCGCAACGCCGACCAGGTGATGCCGCGCAATGTCAACGCCGGCTGATAATCGGGTCGCGCAGAGAGGATGAAGTTGAGATCCTTCATCGCGTTATCCGGCTTCTTCAGCCCGAGATAGGCCCGGGCGCGCAGCACATGCGGGAAAGCATCGTTGGGCGCCCGCGTGATGATCTGGTCGAAGGCGGCGATGGCGCGGTCGTACTGGGAGGAAGTCAGCATCGCGAGCCCGCGGCCGAGCTGTGCCGTCGGATTGTTCGGGCTTCGCTCCAGCACAGCGTCGATATCGACCAGTCCCTCATCTGCGCGGCCCTTGAGCATCGACGCGAGGCCGCGCCACGATTTGGCGATCAGATTGGTCGGCACCAGCGCCAGGGCCTGATCGAAATCCAGGAGCGCCTTGTCGAGCTGATTGAGGCCGATATGGGCGAGCCCACGCTCGGTGAAAGCGAGCGTCTCCTTAGGATTGAGCGAGATCGAATGATCGTAGTCGGCGAGCGCGTCCTGCACCTTGCCGGTGCCGGCCTTGACGAGGCCGCGCGCCAGATAGGCCAACGAATTGTTCTGATCGAGCGTGATGGCACGGCCGGCGTCGGCCATCGCTTGATCGAACTGCCGCGTGCCGGCGGCATTGAGCGCGCGGGCCGCCAGCAGCTGCGGATCGTCCGGCTTGACCTTGAGCAGGGCATTGAGATCGTTGCGCGCGTCCGCCGACCGGCCGAGCTTTGAATAGGCCAGTGCACGCAGGCGCAGCGCAGCCTCGTTGCGGGGATCGCCGCCCAGCACCTGGGTGAGATTGGCAACGGCGCCCGCGTAGTTGCCCTGTGCGACGAGCTGCTTGGCCTGCTCGACCTGCTGGTTACCCGCCGCCGGCCCGGCTGGCCGCGCCGGCGACGCGCCTGGAGCCGGTGCGGCCTGCTGCGGCGCGGCGCCGCCTGCTGCCTTGGCGAGTTCGGCCTGCATCGTGACCGCCTGCTGGCGCTGCTGCTGGATCTCCTTGTTGTCGGGAAGCACCGTCAACAACCGGTCGAAGTCGGCAATCGCGCGGGCATAGTCGCCCTTGGCGCTATAGACCTGGGCACGGGCGAAATAAGCGTTGCGCTCGGCCTGCGGCGCCTGCGCGATCGCGCGCGAGAAATCCTCGATCGCTTTATCCATGTCGCCCTTGCGGCGATAGGCCTGACCCCGCCAGTAGAATGCATTCGGCGTGCCGGCGTTGACGGCAATCGCGGTGTTGGCGTCGGCCAGCGCCGCATCGGGCTGTCCGGTTTCGACATAGGCCCGCGCACGCCCGACACGGGCAGCGGGAAGATCCTGCCGCAACGTGATCGCCTGGTCGTAATCCGAGATCGCATCGCTCCAGGCGTGCTGGTCGGCGCGCAGATTGCCGCGCGCCAGGAAGCCGAACGGGTTCTTCGGCTCGAGCTCGATCGCGCGATCGAAATCGGCGCGGGCCTGATCCGGGCTGCCCTTGCGTTGCTGGACATAGCCGCGCGCGATCAGCGCCGGCACGAATTGTCCATTCAGCTGCACCGCCGCCTCGGCATCGCTGAGGGCCTGATCGATCTTGCCGCGCGCGATGTCAAATCGCGAGCGACCGGTGAAGGCCTTGGTGCGGTCCTCCGTGGAGCGTGCGGTATCGTTGATGATGCCCGAGCACGCCGCCTCGGCCTTGTCCGTCGGCGGCCCGCTGCAATCCTCGACATCGCCCGCGCGGGCCGGACCGGCGAGCACGGGCCAAAGTAGCAGCGCAAGCGCCAGCAGCTGTGGGAAACGAACGCCGCGGGTGGCGGCATCAATGCAGATCGAACGTGAACGCATATGGTAGCCTCGGGTTGACCGAATGCTGCCGGTGTTAACGCGTCACTTGGTTCTTATGGTGATCGGCACTGAACGTATTTTTTGGAACCATATCGTGCGAAGCTATTGTTCGAATCCTGGCATTCGGTTCCCAGCGTCACGCGGAACGCTATCCCTGCGATCAATGAGGATGGAACTGCGCGGAACGCCCAGCTGCGACGCTCAGCCGTTCAATCTTCCGTCACCCATTTGGCGACGGTCATGACATCAGGCGGTTGCAGATAGCCGCGGGGCCAGAGATCGACCGCCCATTCCACCTTGGTCGCGCGCTCGACGAGAACGGCGGTGTTGTGCGGCGTTTGCGCCAACGAAAATCCGCGGTAGTGGGGATCCCCAACGTCATGAAACCTGAACAGGTTCCACGCCTGCATCACCAGCATCAGGCTGGTCGTGTTCCGCGTCGTGTCCCAGCAATCATAATTGTGTTTGTCGTCGTTGGCGCGGAAATCCGCTTTCGCCACGCGCTTGTCGGTGCCGAGGATCGGCCCCATGCGCCGGTCGAACCAGATCACGGCCTTTTGCACGGCCGCGCGTTCGGCGGCGGCATTGGCGCGGCCCGTGGCCATGATCTTGGCCAGGGCCGCCCGGTCGGCTGCGCTGAAGTCGAGCATCTCGCGACGCCGGCAGACGAAGCCGTAACAGACGGTCATCCCCGTCGCCGACGGCGGATAGATCGAGACCGAGGTGTAGAGCTGCAGGATGCCGGAGCTGAGCTCGGCCGCGCGGGCCGGCATGGCCGACGGCAACGACAGCATGAGCACAGCAAGCGCGCCGGCAAATCCGGCCCGCTTCATTCGTATCGGCTGATCAGCGTCTTTCATGAACCACCGCCCCAACTCGACCAAAGGATTATCGCGGTCGTGTCGCGATGCCAAGACATCCGGCGCATGGCTGTGGATCAGACCGGCAGCGGCGCGTCGCGCTTGACTTCCTCCATCACCGCGTAGGTTCGCGTTTCGCGCACGCCCGGCAGCGCCAGCAGGGTCTCGCCGAGAAACCTGCGATAGGCGGTCATGTTGGCGACCCGCGCCTTGACCAGATAGTCGAAGCCGCCGGCCACCATGTGACACTCGAGCACTTCCGGCGCGGTCTGGACCGCCCTGGCGAACTTCTCGAATACGTCGGGCGTGGTCTTGTCGAGCAACACCTCGACAAACACCAGCAGGCCAAGCCCGAGCCGGTGCGGATTGAGCCGCGCGCCATAGCCCTCGACGAAGCCGTCGCGCTGCAGCCGCTTCAGCCGTTCGCCGACCGAAGTCGGCGACAGGCCGATCCTCTCGGCCAGTTCCACATTGGCAATCCGGCCATCCCCTTGCAGGATCGAGAGGATTTTGCGGTCAGTCTTGTCGATATCTGTCATATCTACGGCAATTCTCTAATCGATCCTGATTTTCTAAGGCAAATCTGCTAATTTGTCTATCGAACTACGGTTCGCTAGCGCGTACGTGTTCCCACACAGTCTCAAGGAACCGCCATGCCAGACCCGTCGCCGCTCCCGCCCCCGTTCAGCGCGCCCTACGCGCCCGACGACGCCGCCATCGCCGCCCGCCTGCGTCAGGACGCGAGGCTCGGCGCGGAGGCGGAGGCACGGATCGACCGCACGGCAACGCGCCTGATCGAGGCGATCCGGGCCAACGACGATCCGCTCGGCGGGGTCGAGGACATGCTGCGGGAGTTCGCGCTGTCGACCAAGGAAGGGCTGGCGCTGATGGTGCTGGCGGAAGCGCTGCTGCGTGTCCCGGACGCGCGCACCGCCGACCAGTTCATCGAGGACAAGCTCGGCCAGGGTGACTTCGTCAACCACGAGACCAGATCGAGCGCGTTCCTGGTCAACGCCTCGGCCTGGGCGCTCGGCATGTCGGCCCGCGTGATCCAGCCCGGCGAGACGCCGCAGGGCACGATCGGGCGGCTGACGAAGCGACTCGGTGCGCCGGCGGTGCGCGCCGCGACGCGGCAGGCGATGCGGCTGATGGGCAGCCATTTCGTGCTCGGCGAGACCATCGAGGCGGCGCTGTCGCGCGCGCAATCGCACACGGCGCGCGGCTCGCGCTATTCGTTCGACATGCTCGGCGAGGGTGCGCGCACCGCCGACGATGCCCATCGCTATTTCGAATCCTACGCCCGCGCCATCGATGCGATCGGCAAGGCGGCCGGCGATCAGCCCCTGCCCGACCGGCCCGGCATCTCGGTGAAACTCTCCGCGTTGCACCCACGCTTCGAGGCGGTGAGCCACACGCGGGTGATGACCGAGCTGGTGCCGCAACTGATCGATCTCGCGCGCCGCGCCAAGGCGTTCGACCTCAACTTCACCGTCGATGCCGAGGAGGCCGACCGGCTGGAGCTGTCGCTCGACGTCATCGCCGCCGCATTCGCCGACCCTTCGCTCGCCGGCTGGAGCGGCTTTGGCCTCGCGATCCAGGCCTATCAGAAGCGCGCCGCCGACGTCATCGACTATGTTGATACGCTGACGCGTGCGCTGGATCGCAGGATGATGGTGCGCCTGGTCAAGGGCGCCTATTGGGACACCGAGATCAAGCGCGCGCAGGAGCGCGGGCTCGACGGCTATCCGGTGTTCACGCGCAAGGCGATGACCGACCTGAACTACGTCGCCTGCGCGCGCAAGCTGCTGGCGCTGCGGCCTCGGCTGTTTCCGCAATTCGCCACCCACAACGCGCTGACGGTCGCGACCATCCTCGAACTCGCCGACGATCCCTCAAGCTTCGAATTCCAGCGGCTGCACGGCATGGGCGAAGCGCTCTACGCCCAGCTCGGCGAGGACAGGCCCGAGATCGCCCATCGGACCTATGCGCCGGTCGGCAGCCACCGCGATTTGCTCGCCTATCTGGTGCGGCGGCTGCTCGAGAACGGCGCCAACTCGTCTTTCGTGGCGCTGGCCGCCGACAATCGCGTGTCCATTGTGGACCTGCTGCGCCGCCCGGCCGAGATCGTAGGTCGCGACGACAAGGCGTCTCACTCCGCGATTCCGTTGCCGGCCGAGCTTTATCGGCCGCAGCGCCAGAACTCGCACGGCATCGAATTCGGCGAGCGCAAGGCGCTCGACACGATGACGTCGGCGATCGCGGCCGAGCGGAAGGCTTCGCCTTCCATCACCCCATCGACCACCGAGCAGGTGAACGCCGTCGTTGTCGCCGCGCGCCGGGGCTTCAAGGCCTGGAACACCACGCCGGCCACAAAACGTGCGGCGATCCTGGACAAGGCCGCGGACCTGCTCGAGCAGCGTCGCGCCCACTTCCTCGCTCTGCTGCAAAGCGAGGGCGGCAAGACGCTCGACGATGCGCTCTCCGAGGTGCGCGAGGCGATCGACTTCTGCCGCTACTATGCCGCGCTGGGGCAAAAGCTGTTCGGCGAAGGCGAGACGATGCCGGGCCCGACCGGCGAAAGCAACGTGCTGGAGCTGCACGGCCGCGGTGCGTTCATTGCGATCTCGCCGTGGAATTTCCCGCTCGCGATTTTCCTCGGCCAGGTGACGGCGGCATTGATGGCCGGCAATGCGGTGATCGCAAAGCCGGCCGAGCAGACGCCGCGCATCGCAGCCGAAGCCGTCGCGCTGCTGCATCAGGCCGGGGTGCCGCCATCGGCGCTGCACCTGGTCCAGGGTGACGGCACGGTCGGCGCCGCGCTGGTGGCGCATCCTACCATCGCCGGGGTCGTCTTCACCGGCTCGACGGAGGTCGCGCGGTCGATCAACCGCACGCTCGCCGCCAAGGACGGCCCGATCGTGCCGCTGATCGCGGAAACCGGCGGCATCAATGCCATGATCGTCGACGCCACCGCGCTGCCCGAGCAGGTCGCCGACGACGTCGTGACCTCGGCGTTCCGCTCCGCCGGTCAGCGCTGCTCGGCGCTGCGGCTGTTGTTCGTGCAGGACGACGTCGCCGACCGCATGATCGAGATGATCGCGGGCGCCGCGCGCGAATTAAAGATCGGCGATCCCTCGGAACCGTCGACGCATATCGGACCGGTGATCGATGCCGAGGCCAAGCAGCGGCTCGATGCGCATATCGCGCGGATGAAGCAGGAGGCGCGGGTCCATCTCGCCGGCGAGGCGCCGTCAGGCAATTTCGTCGCGCCGCACATCTTCGAGCTGTCGGCGGCCGGGCAACTGAAGGAAGAGGTGTTCGGCCCGATCCTGCACGTGGTGCGCTACCGCGCCGACAAGCTCGGCGAGGTGCTGAGCGCGATCGAGGCGACGGGGTTCGGGCTGACGCTCGGCGTTCATTCCCGCATCGACGACACGATCGAGCACGTGATCGACCGCCTCCAGGTCGGCAACATCTATGTCAATCGCAACATGATCGGCGCGGTGGTCGGCGTGCAGCCGTTCGGCGGCAGCGGCCTTTCCGGCACCGGCCCCAAGGCCGGCGGCCCGCATTACCTCGCGCGCTTCGCCACCGAGCAGACGATCACGATCAACACCGCCGCCGCAGGCGGCAATGCGGCGCTGATGGCGGGGGTGGAGTAACACTCATCACCGACATGTCATTCCGGCATGGTGCATGGGCGCCAGGTCCGGAATGACTTGGTTGCATCGTGCCCCCCAGATGGGTCAAATGGCGGTCCGATCGGGATCATTGCTTGCGATAATTCCAGCTACCGGAAAAACACCAACAAGCGCCACGGGAGCGACGGCACGATGGAAAAAGGCATTTTTGACGGGCTCAAGGTCCTGGACTGCGCGAGCTTCATCGCGGCGCCCGCGGCCGCCACCGTGCTGTCCGACTTCGGCGCCGACGTCATCAAGATCGAGCCGCCCGGCGCCGGCGACCCCTATCGCAATCTGCCCAATCTGCCCGGCTATCCATCGAGCGAGCACAATTTCGCGTGGATGCTGGAGGCCCGCAACAAGAAGAGCCTCGCTCTCGACCTCACCAAGCCCGACGCGCAGCAGGTGCTGTACAAGCTCGTCGCCGAGGCCGACGTCTTCATCACCAACATGCCGCCGCAGGTGCGCCAGAAGCTCGGCATCACCTACGACCATCTCGCCCATCTCAACGACCGGCTGATCTATGCCTCCTTCACCGGCTATGGCGAGAAGGGCGAAGAGGCCAACAAGCCCGGCTTCGACTCCAACGCCTATTGGGCCCGCTCCGGCCTGATGGATCTGGTGCGCGCCGACGAGGACACCACGCCGGCCCGTTCCGTCGCCGGCATGGGCGATCATCCCTGCGCGATGGCGTTCTACGGCGCGATCGTCACCGCGTTGTTCCAGCGCGAGAAGACCGGCAAGGGCTCGCATGTCTCGACCAATCTGATGGCCAACGGCGTCTGGGCCAACGGCGTGCTGGCGCAGGCCAAGCTCGCCGGCGCCAAGTTCAAGAAGCGCAAGCCGCGCGAAGAGGCGCTGAACGCCGTCACCAACCACTACAAGTGCAAGGACGGCCGCTGGCTGATCCTGTCGCTGCTCAACGAAGACCGGCAATGGCCGACGCTGGCGCGCTGCATGGGCCGCGAGGACCTCATCGCCGATCCGCGCTTCGCTACCAAGGCGGACCGCCATGCGCGCTCGGTCGAGCTGATCAAGATCTTCGACGAGGTGTTCGCCGGCAAGGACCTCGCCGAATGGCGCAAGATCCTCGACGGCAATGGTCTCGTGTTCGGCGTCGTCGGCATCCTCGACGACATCCCGAACGACAAGCAGATGATCGAGAACGAGGTGCTGGTGCGCTTCGAGAACGACACCATGCTGACCGTCAACAGCCCGATCTTCATCGACGGCGCGAGGAAGGTGCAGCCGCGCAAGCCGCCCGAGGTCGGCGAGCATTCCGACGAGATCCTGCGCCAGGCCGGTTACGACGAAGCCACGATCCAGAAGCTGCGTGCATCCGGCGCAGTGGCGTAGCGGATCGATCTCCGTCGAGCGTCGCTTCAGCGCTTCATCCAGGCCCAGACGATGGCCACAACGATGATGCCGATGATGACCGCGAGCCCGATCGCCCAGCTGCTGACGCGGACGGCGCTGACCGCCTGACGTTCGGCCTCGTTGGCCGCGATCTCGCGGTCGCGCTGCTTGTCCTGCTCGGGAGCACTCATCGGCCGGTCTCCGCTCAAGGCTGGGCTGTTCGGGGCGTGGTCGCGACGCGGAATGTAGCATCGAATAATGACGCGCAGCCGCTTCGGTTCCGACCGAAATCACCGGCCCTTCACGAAGCACATCCCGATGCGCGAGGCCTTCCCGGCCACCTGGCAGGCAAGGCCCTCGGCGCAGGTCCAGCCGCGGAAGCTGCGATCGGTCTCGGCGGGCCTCGCGCCCGGCAGATAGCAATGCGCGCCCCAGCCGTCGCTGTATTCGGTGCCGGCAAGCTCGGTGCTGCCGCGCAGTTGCGGCCGGTTGGAGAAGCCGCGCGAAAAGTCCGGCGCCTTGCCGTCGCGGAAGCTTGCAAGGATATCGCGGCGGCGAGGCTGGTCGCCGAAGAAATGCGGCGAAGCCGGCACCACGGTGGAGTTCGACGGCTTTGCCGCCATCCAGTCGACGCCGGGGAAATGGAAGCCGCCGATGCCGCGGGTCTGGTGGCAGCCGGCACAGGTGACATCGTTGAGGCGCCGCTCGAAGCCGGCCAGCGACTGGATGTTCTGCAGCTTCGTTCCGTCGGCCGCAGCCTTCTGCAGGGCGCCGACGACGTCACCATCCGTGAACACCGCATTGCCGGCTGTGCCCTCGCCCTGCACCATGCCGAACTCGGGCTCCAGCTCGCTGACATCGAAGCCGGTCGGCGTCGGCGCGACCGCTGAGGTCGCGAGGAAGCGGTCGGGGATCAGCACGGTGCCGCGATCGAGCTCGGCGAAATGCTTGGGATCGAGCAGCCACGCCTTGAAGTCGCGCCTCAGTGCCTCGTCCGCCAGAATGCGGTCGCGATCGATCTGGTTCTCCAGCGGCGCTTCGGCAAAGCGCTTTGCCGCGCCGTCATAATCGAACACTTTGAGCAGATAGTCGGTGCGGAAATCGCGCACCGCGGATTTCGGCGCGTGCGCGATCTGCAGATTGGTCTCGATGCGATCGATATTGCGCGCATCGATCAGGTCGAGCGGACCATCCTTGCCGAACAGTTTCTCCATCGCCGGCGGCGCGCTGCCGATCGCGAGCCAGCGCCGCGCGATTTCGCGGCAGCCGAGCGATGCGTCGTTGCCGTCACCCTTCGCCTTCAGCACGAGGTTCAGCGTCATCGGTAGCCGTTGCGAGACTGCGTTCTCGCCGATCGGCGGCACATCGGTGCGGGTCAGCCGGTAGATCAATCGGATTTCACCGCAGTCTTTCGGCGCCACATAGGCGCGGTCCATGCGGTTGACGATGCCTGACAGCACGAAGCGGACGTCGGGAGAGTCAAACAGCGCGCGATCGAACAGCTGAAACGCGAAGCTGTCACCGACGCCGATGCTCTCATTCGGCAGGCTTGCTTTATGCTTTGCGACATAGCGATCGAACTCGCGATCCAGCGCCTCGCGCACCGGAATCATCGCGGCGAGCCCGAACAGATCGCGGTTGGACAGCAGTGTGTCGGCGGAACGCTCCGGCGCGAGCATCCGGCCGAGGTTGAAGCGGCCATGATCGAGCTCGCGCAGGATGGCAGGATCGATGACAGCCGCGCCGCGCTCGAGCATGCGATCCTCGGCGGCCTGGACCGGCGCAACGCCGCAGAGCAGAACGGAAATCAACGGGAGGCATTTCAGCGCACGGCTCATGCCTCCACTAACACCGCGCGGCAAACCCTATTCAAGAAAAAAGGCGCTTCACATCGTGGTGAAGCGCCTTGGTGTTGTCGCGTTTCGGCGATCAGCGAGAGACGATCAGGCCCTTGCTGGTGACCACCACCCAACGGCCATCCTGCTTGCGGATGGCATCGACCCGGCCGAGGCCCGGGACGGGGTCGCCGGCGTAAACCTCGTAGATGCCGCCGCGGCCCTCGATCAACGCGCCACCATTGCCGACGTCGCGCAGCGACCAGCCGTCGACCACCGGCAGGCGGCCGACCTCGGGCCTGGGCGCGGCCGGCGCCGCCGCGGCAGTCGCCGGGGTGATCGAGCCCGTGACCTCGCGGGCGGGCGTCGCCGCGGCGACGGTCGTTTGCGGCGCGGCGCGGAGCTTGTCGACCGCCTCGCTGAGCTTGTTAAGCTTGGCCATCGGCTCGGCCTGGGCCTTCTCGACCTTCTCGATCCGGTCGCTGGCCTTGCTGAACTGGGCCTGGCCGGCCTTGGCGGTCTGCTCGACGCTGGCCTTCAGCGCGGCGATTTCGGATTCGATCCGGGCGAGCGCGGCATCGGCCGCTTCCTTCGCCGCCGCGTCCTTGGCAGCCGTATCCGTCGCGGAGGCGACGGCGGGGGTGGCAAGATGGCCGAGCCCCGCGGTCGCGAGCGCACCGCCGATGGCGCCGGCCACGGTCGCCAGCGCGATCACCGCGGCCATCGCCCCGATCCGGCGCGTGCCGGCCGGCTTGCCTGCCGCCTTGGCCGCCTGTTCGGCGCCCGGCCTGGATGCGGTCGCCTCATGGTCCCAGGTGCGGTCTCCGGGCGCCATGATCATCAGCTTGCCTGGAAAATGCGGCTCTTCCCGCTTGCCGGTCTCGACCTTGGGCACGTCCATATTGGTCGGCTCGACCTTGGCCTCGACCTTCGGCTCGATCATGGACTCGATCTTGGGCGGTTCAAGCTTCGAGGGTTCAATCTTGGGCGCATCCATCCGGGGCGCGTCCGCCTTCGGCGACGTCTCTTCCTGCTCGGGCGCAAGCCGGGGAGCTTCGACACCGGTCGCGGCCATCACGGGCTCGCTTTTCGCCGCCGTTTCGGCGCCGGTTTGACCGCTGACCGGCTCGCTCTGCTGCTCACTCACGTTCAAAGTCTCCAGACTAGGTTGACAATTCGGTAACTTTTATTGCTTGCGAAATGGTTACCCCGCTCCGCCATTACCTAAATTTTAGGGAGTTTTCCGGGCCGGATTTGGGCGATGCTGCCCTGCGGCAATCTGCGCCGCTTCCGTTTGCGCGCGGCGCTTTCCCGATTAACATACCGCCATCTTCCAGCCAGAAGGCAGGAGAGCACCATGACGATCGAGAAATGCATCAAGGAATTTGGTGTCGATGACGTCATCTTTGAGGAAGGCTCGACCGGCCGCGAGCTGTTTGTCGTGCTCGACGGCAAGGTCGACATCGCCAAGATCGATCGCGGAAACAAGACGGTTATCGTCAGCCTCGGCAAGGGCGAGTTCTTCGGCGAGATGGCCGTGATCGACGGCTCGGCGCGCTCGGCGACCGCGATCGCCTCCGCGCCCGCAACGCGGGTGATGCGGATCAACCACGCCCGCTTCGTCTATCTGGTCAGCCAGCAACCGGCGTTTGCGCTGATGGTGATGGATGCGCTCTCGAAGCGCCTGCGCGCATCCAACGCGGTCACTTACCGGACGGCGGCAACACCATGAGCGACCGCAAGCCAAGCCCGTTCAAGACGCTGTTCGACGCCGAGGTCGCAACGCTGATCCAGGCCACCGACGACGTCTATCAGATCCGCTTCAAGAACCGTGCGGCGAACGCCTATCTGGTGCGCGGCAGCAAGCGGACGATCATGATCGACGTCGGACTGTCGAGCAACTATCCGTCGCTCATTGCCTGCCTCAACCATCTCGGGGTGACGCCCGAGATGATCGACATGGTGGTGCTGAGCCATGAGCATCTCGACCACATCGGCGCGGCCTATCATTTCCACGGCAGCGCCTATATCGCCGCGCACCGGCTCGCCGCCAACAAGATCATGCTGCGCGACGATTTCTCGATGCTGCGCAAGATGTTCAACGAGCCGAACGTGCCGATCGATATCGACATCTGGCTCGAGGAAGGCAACCTGATCGACCTCGGCAATTTCCGCCTCAACGTGATGTACACGCCCGGTCACACCTCGGCCTGCATCACGCTGTTCGACCAGGACAAGGGCCTGCTGTTCGCCGCCGACACGCTGATGCCCGGCGGCGTGATGGGCGGCGTGTTCGGCTCCGGCTCGATCGCCGACTACATCCAGTCGCTGGAGCGGCTGAAGGGCCTCAACTCGAAGATCCTGCTGTCGGGTCATGGCCGGCTGTCCGATACGCCTCAGGACGATGTCCGGATCGCGCTGCAGCGCTCGCACGGCCTGCTCGAGGACACCGCGCAACTGTTCGACGCGCTCGACGCGCGCTCGAATTTCGAGCCGATCATGCAGTCAGTGCGCGACCTCAACAAGCTCGACGATTGAGCTCAGTTCTTCCCCGTCGTTGCGAGCCAACGGGTCGCAATGACGTTCGGGCGGCCGAGCACCTTCACATTTGACAAATCCGCGCGCGGCCTGTTCAACAGCGGCAACAACAACGCTGAAGAAAACAGGGAGCGAGGACCATGAAGCTTTACGACTCGATCGGACCCAATCCGCGCATCGTGCGCATGTTCATGGCGGAGAAGGGCATCGAGATACCCAAGCAGACCGTCGACCTGCGCAAGGGCGAGAACCGCGAGACGGAACACCTGAAGCGCAATCCGCACGGCCAGATGCCGGCGCTCGAGCTGGACTGCGGCAACTACCTCTCCGAGATCACGGCGATCTGCGAATATCTCGAGGAGAAGCACCCCTCGCCCGCGATGATCGGCACGACGGCGGAAGAGCGCGCGGAATGCCGGATGTGGACGCGCCGCGTCGATCTCAACATCGCCGAGCCGCTCGCCAACGGCTACCGCTTCGGCGAAGCGCTGAAATTCTTCGAGAAGCGCATTCCCGTTGCGCCCGACGCCTCGCCCGGCCTGAAGATGATCGCCGCCAACCGTATCAAATGGCTCGATGACCAGATGGCCGACGGCCGCGACTATATCTGCGGCAAGCGCTTCACGCTCGCCGACATGCTGCTCTATTGCTGGCTGGATTTCGGCAACCAGGTCGGCCAGCCGCTGGACCAGTCGAACGCCAACGTCGTCGCCTGGTTCAACCGCGTCGCCGCGCGGCCATCGGTGAAGGCGTAAAAGGCGGTCTTCTCATCCTCCCCCTCCAGGGGAGGATGAAGAGCACCCGACCACTCAGTCCCTAAATGACCACCGGCTTGTCCGGCAGCTCATTCGGGCCGGCCGGCGGCGGGAAATACTTCGCCAGTTCGCGCGACACCGCCTCAATCCCCTTGATCACGCCCTGCTCGAAGCGGCCGGCCCGAAAATCCGTTTCCATCGTGCGGCAGATCGCCTCCCAGCCGGCATGACCGACCTTCGCGTCGATGCCGCGGTCGGCGACGATCTCGACGTCGCGGTCGGCGAGCAACAGATAGATCAGGACGCCATTGTTGTGATCGGTGTCCCAGATCCGCAAATGCGAGAACACGTCGAGCGCGCGCTCCCGCGCAGGCTGATTGCGGAACAGCGGCACGCCGTCGAGCGCGCCCTCGACGACGAAACGGATCTGGCCGGAATGAGTGGCCTCGCCGGCCTTGATCGCCCGCTCGATGGCGTCGAGCACGCGCGGCGGAAAATCACGCCGCACCCGCCAGCGGTGCTCGAGCAGATGCTTGCCGATGCGCTTGATGCCCATGCCTACCAGCTCCCCGAGGCGCCGCCGCCGCCGAAGCTGCCGCCTCCGCCGCTGAAGCCGCCGCTATCGCTCGAGCTCGAGCCGCTGCTCCAGCCCCCGCCGCCGGACCAGCCGCCGGAATAACCGCCGCCGCGCCGGTACGGTCCCGAGCCTGCCGCCGGACCGCCAAAGTTCAATCCGCCGAAGATCAGCGCCGCCACGGCGGCGAACAGGCCGACCACGAATGCCGTGGCAAGCGAGCCGGCCACCATCCAGGTGAAGAAGCCGACGACACCGCCGGTCGCAACCGAGCCCAACAACCGTCCCAGTATCCCACGCAACACGCCGGCCACGATGATGACGATAAAGATTGTCACCGGATTGGCGAAGTCGACCAGGTTCGGCCCTTGCCAATGCTCGGGCTCCGGCGCCGGCAATTGCTCGCCATTGATCAGGCGGATCATCCGGTCGACGCCGGCCGAGATGCCGCCGGCGAAATCGCCGGCCTTGAATTTCGGCGTGATGTCTTCGTCGATGATGCGGTGGGTGACGGCATCGCTCAGCAGGCCTTCGAGGCCGTAGCCGACCTCGATGCGCAAATGCCGGTCGTTCTTGGCGACGACAAGGAGCGCACCATCGTCGATCTTCTTGCGCCCGATCTTCCAGGCCTCGGCCACGCGGATCGAGAACTGCTCGATGGCTTCTTCGCCGGTGGTCGGCACGATCAGGACCGCGATCTGGCTGCCCTTGCGGGTCTCCAGATCCTTCAGCCGGTCGGTCAGCGATGCGATATCGCCGGCGGACAGCGTCCCGGTCTGGTCGACGACGCGGCCGGTGAGCGGAGGCACCGCGACCTCCGCCCATGCCGGGCACACGAAGCCCAGCAGGAAGGCGAGCAGGATAACGCGTGCGGCGGTCATCGCGATGCGCGCACGCCGGCGTTATTTCGACGGCGCCGGGGCCGGCGACGGATTATTGAAATCGACCTTCGGCGCGGTCGATATTTCCTTTTCATTGTCGACCGTGAAGTTGGGCTTCTCCTTGTAGCCGAACGCCATCGCGGTCAGGTTGTTCGGGAAGGTGCGGATGCCGACATTGTAGTCCTGCACCGCCTTGATGTAGCGATTGCGCGCCACCGTGATGCGGTTCTCGGTGCCCTCGAGCTGCGCCATCAGGTCGCGGAACAGCGCATCCGATTTCAGCTGCGGATAGTTTTCGGTGACGACCAGCAGCCGCGACAGCGCGCTGGTCAGTTCACCCTGCGCCTGCGTGAACTTCTGGAACGCCGCCGGATCGTTGAGCACCTCGGGCGTCGCCTGGATGCTGCCGACCTTGGCGCGCGCGTTGGTGACGCCGAGCAGCACGTCCTTCTCCTGCTGCGCAAAGCCCTTCACCGAGTTGACCAGGTTGGGCACGAGATCGGCGCGCCGCTGGTACTGGTTCACCACCTCCGACCAGCTCGACTTGACCTGCTCGTCATTGGTCTGGATCGCGTTGTAGCCGCAGTTGGTCAGGCTCAATGTCGCCAGCGCTGCGAGCACGGTCCAAAGCTTGCGCATGAAGATGGTCCTCCCCGGTGGATTCCGCGTCAGCTTAACAGATTTTCGCCGGATAATCCCGTGCGGCGGATTTCGCGGCTTCTTTTGCGTATGATGACGCTTGCCTATCCCTGCCCGCGCCGTTCATCATGGCAAAAAAATCGATCGCGGGAGGATCCATTGGCGTCTGAACAATTCGAGACGATTGTTGTCGAACGGCCCGAGCCCGCGATTGCGCGGATCGTGATGAACCGCCCCGAGGCCCGCAACGCCCAGAACCTGCAAATGACCTACGACCTCAACGCCGCCTTCGACCGGGCGGTGCAGGACGACGCGGTCAAGGTCATCATCCTCGCCGGCAACGGCCCGCATTTCTCGGCCGGTCACGATCTCAGGCCAGGGGCCAAGAACCAGGCGGGTGTCGATTTCCCGCCAGTCGGAAATTGGGGCGGCTTCGCCGAGCCGAACGCCCATGGCCGCTTCGCGCGCGAGCAGGAGATCTACCTGCAGATCACAAGGCGCTGGCGCAATCTGGCGAAACCGACGATCGCCGAAGTGCACGGCAAGTGCATTGCCGGCGGACTGATGCTGGCTTGGGCCTGCGACCTGATCGTTGCCAGCAACGATGCCGAGTTCTGCGACCCCGTGGTGACGATGGGCGTCTGCGGCGTCGAATGGTTCGTGCATCCCTGGGAGCTCGGCGCGCGCAAGGCCAAGGAGATGCTGTTCACCGCCGATGTCTGGAGCGCCGACGAGGCGCATCGCCTCGGCATGGTCAATCACGTGGTGCCGCGCGGCGATCTCTCGTCGTTCACGCTGGCGCTGGCGCGGCGGATCGCCGCAAAGCCCGCCTTTGCGCTGAAGCTTTCCAAGGAGGCGGTGAACCGCTCGATCGACATCATGGGGCAGCCTGCCGCGATCGATCAGGCCTTCGCGCTGCATCAGCTCTGCCACGCCCACAACCTTCAGGAATTCGGCATGGTGGTGGATCCCGCAGGCCTGCATCCCTCCGTCAAGAAAACCGCCAACGTGTAGCAAGCCAGATGGACCTCACCCTCAGTGACGAGCAGCGCCTGCTGCGCGAAAGTGCCGACCGCTTCGTGGCGGAAACCTTTAGCCCCGAGCATCGCAAGAAAGCGGCGAACGATCCGCTGGGTTATTCGCCCGCGATCTGGAAACAGTTCGCCGAGCTCGGCTGGCTGGCGCTGCCGATCAGCGAAGCCCATGGCGGGCTCGGCGGCGGCGCGATCGAGATCGGACTGTTGATGGAAGCGTTCGGCCGCGGGCTGGTGTCCGAGCCGTTCCTCTCCACGGTCGTGATCGGCGCCGCGCTGGTCGCCGAATGCGGCACCGAGGCGCAAAGGCAGGCGATCCTGCCTGCTGTTGCCGAGGGCAAACTTACGCTCGCCTTCGCGCCTTCCGAGCGCGCCGCGCGCTTCGACCTCGCTTATGTCGACACCACGGCCGGCAAGACCGCCGATGGCTGGAGGTTGAACGGCAGCAAGATCGCCGTGCTCGACGGCGCGGCCGCCGACCAGATCATCGTCTCGGCCCGTGTCGCCAACGCCAATGGTGCATCCAGCAAGCTGGGCCTGTTCCTGGTGCCGGCGGGAACGCCCGGCCTCACTCTGCGCGACTACGCGCGGCTCGGCGGCGGGCGCGGCTGCAATCTCGATCTGAAGGACGTGCTGTTGCCCGCCGATGCGCTGCTCGGCGACGGCAGCGATGCGCTGCCCGCGATCGAAACCGTGGTCGACCGCGCGATGGCCGCGCTCGGCGCGGAGGCGGTCGGCATCATGCAGACGCTGCTCGACACCACACTCGAATATACCAAGATCCGCAAGCAGTTCGGACGGCCGCTATCGGCCAACCAGGTGATCCGCCACCGCCTCGCGGACGTGGCGATGCAGGTCGACGAGGCGCGCTCGATGGCGCTGCGCGCCGCGCTGATGGCCAACGCCGAGCCTGTGGCCCGCAGCCGTGCGGCGTCCGGCGCCAAGGCGAAGATCGGCAAATGCGCGCGCTTCGTCGCCGAGCAGGCGGTGCAGCTGCACGGCGCGATGGGCGTCACCGAGGAGCTCGACATCGGCGCCTATTTCAAGCGGCTGCTCGCCTTCGATACGCTGTTCGGCAACAGCGCCCATCATTACCGCCGCCACGCCGCGCTCAGCGGCCGCGCCCACGCCTAACGGAGAGCGCACCATGGATCTCACCTTCAGCGCCGAGGAACGCGCCTTCGAGCAGGAAGTCCGCGATTTCATTGCCGGGAGCCTCACGCCGGAGATGAAGCGCGCCACCGCGCTGACGCCGTCGGTGTTCTCCGACCCCGATATCGGCATGGCCTGGCAGCGCGCGCTGCACAAGAAGGGCTGGGGCGCGCCGGGCTGGCCGGTGGAACATGGCGGACCGGACTGGACGCCGGCACAGCGCTGGATCTTCGAGGCCGAATGCGCCCGCGCCGGCGTGCCGAATGTCAACGTGATGGGTGTGAAGATGGTCGGCCCCGTCATCATCGGGTTCGGCTCGCCCGAGCAGCAGAACTTTTACCTGCCGCGGATTCTCTCCGGCGAAGACTACTGGTGCCAGGGCTATTCCGAGCCGGGCTCGGGCTCCGACCTCGCCTCACTGAAAACCCGCGCGGTGCGCGACGGCGACGACTACGTCATCAACGGCACCAAGATCTGGACCACACATGCGCACCACGCCAACCGCATGTTCGCGCTGGTGCGCACCAATGACGGCGAGCGGCAGCAGGACGGCATCAGCTTCATCCTGATCGACATGAAGACGCCGGGCATCACCACGCGCCCGATCCTGACCATCGGCGGCGATCACGAGGTCAACCAGGTGTTCTTCGACGACGTCCGGGTGCCCGTCGCCAACCGCGTCGGCGAGGAAGGCAAGGGCTGGACCTACGGCAAGTACCTGCTCGAATTCGAGCGCGGCTCCGGCATCGCGTCGGCCAAGCTGCGCGAGGCGCTGAAGACGATCTCCGATCTCGCAGGCTCCGACGTCACCGGCCGCGCCATCGAGGATCCCGATATCGCGATCCGGATGTCGGAGGTCCAGGTCGATATCGATGCGCTCGAGATGACCGAACTCAGGGTGCTGTCGGCGCTGCAGACCGGGCAGAATCCCGGCGCGGTGTCGTCGCTGATCAAGCTCCGCGTCAGCGAGATCCGCCAGGCGGTGACGCGGCTCGGCGTCGACGTGATCGGCCAGGACGGACTTGCCGTCGAGCCGGCGCGGCCGTTCTACCGGCTCAACCACGAGCCGGCGATCCCCGAAGAGCTGCTGCCGGTGGTGCCGGAGTATCTCAACGGCCGCGCCTATACGATCTTCGGCGGCTCGTCCGAGATCCAGCGCGACATCATCGCGAAGATGGTGTTGGGGCTGTAGGGCACTGTCGTTCCGGGTATCGCAGAGCGATGAACCCGGAACCTCGATGTTGTGGCGCGAGATTCCGGGTTCGCGTTGGCGCGCCCCGGAATAACGGCTACGCAGCCGTTACCTTGGCGTCGCGGATCGCCTGCCAGATCTTCGACGGTGTCAGGGGCGTGTTCAGCTGGGTGATCCCGACCTCGCTCAGCGCATCCATCACGCCGTTGGTGATGCAGGGCGGCCCGCCGATCGCACCGGACTCGCCGCAGCCCTTGGCGCCCAGCGGATTGGTCTTGCACGGCGCGGAGCCATCGAGCGTCACCGTGATCGGCGGAACGTCGTCCGCGCGCGGGATGCAATAGTCCTGATAGCTCGCGGTCAGCAGCTGGCCTTCCTCGCTGTAGGCCACGCCTTCATACAGCGCCTGACCGATGCCCTGAACAACGCCGCCATGCACCTGCCCCGTCACCAGCATCGGATTGACAGCGACGCCGACGTCGTCGACCGTGGTGTAGCGCACCACCCGCGTGACGCCGGTCTCCGGATCGATCTCGACCTCGCAGATATGGGTGCCGTTCGGCCAGCTCGGGCCGTCGACATTGCCCTCGCTCTCGACCGAGAGCTTGGCGCCGCTTTCCTTCTTCGCGATCTCGAACAGGCTGATGCGCCTGTCGGTGCCGACCACGGTGAGGAAGCCGTCGCGATACTCGATGTCCTCGACGGAGGCTTCAAGCAAATTGGAGGCCTTGTCGCGCGCCTTGTTGATCATGTCGTTGCTGGAGACCGCGACCGCGGTGCCGCCGACGAACAGCGAGCGCGAGCCGACGCTGCCGAAGCCGGTGGCGAGGTCCGTGTCGCCCTGGATGACGTCGATCTTGTCCATCGCGATGCCGAGCGTATCGGCGATCATCTGGGTGTAGGTGGTGGCGAGGCCCTGCCCCATCGCCATGGTGCCGGAATGCAGGATGACGCGGCCTTCGGCGGTCGCATGCAGCGAGACGTTCTCGGTGTGGGCGCGGCCGCCGGTCCATTCGATGTAGCTGGTCAGTCCGCGGCCGTAGAGCAGGCCCTTCTTCTTCGCCGCCTTCTTGCGCGCGGCAAAGCCGTTCCAGTCGGCCAAATCAGACGCGCGCTCCAGCATATGCGCGAAGGCGCCTGAGTCGTACACCTGCCCGACCGCATTGGTGTAGGGCAGCTGCGCCGGCTTGATGTAGTTGACCTTGCGGATGGTGCGCGGATCCATGCCGATCTGGCGCGCGGCCGCATCGAACAGCCGCTCGACGATGAACACCGCTTCGGGCCTGCCGGCGCCGCGATAGGCGCCGACCGGCGCGGTGTGGGTCATCACCGATTTCACCTCGAAATGCACCAGCGGCAGGTCGTAGACGCCGGTCTGCACGAACGGGCCGAGCACCAGCGGGATGATGTTGGCGGTGCCCGACGAATAGGCGCCGGTGCCACCGATCGAGCGCACCCGATAGGCCAGCACGCGGCCCTTGGCGTCGAGCGCGAACTCGCCGGTCGAAGTCAGATCGCGGCCATGGGTGCCGCCGACGAACTCGTCGGTGCGGTCGCCGCGCCAGCGAATCTTCTCATTCAGCTTGGTCGCGGCATAGGCGACGATGCCGTCTTCCGGATACAGGCTGGTCTTCTGGCCGAAGCCGCCGCCGATGTCGCCGACCAGCACGCGCACGCTGTCCTTCGGCCGCTTCAGGATCGATTCCGCCAGCAGGTCGCGGGTCGAGCCCGGGGTCTGCGACTGCACGTGGAGAATCAGCCGGCCGGTCTTCTTCTCGATCTCGGCAATGGCCGAGCGCGGCTCCATCGCCGACGGCACCAGGCGCTGGCTGACCAGGTCGAGCGACACCTTGTGCGCGGCATTGGCGAAGGCTTCCTCGACCTTGGCGGCGTCGCCATAGCTCATCGCGGCCACGATGTTGTCAGGCGCCTCCGGCCAGACCGCCGGCGCGCCCGGCTTGATCGCCTCGACCGGATCGACCACCGAGGGCAGCACCTCGTAATCGATCTCGATCGCCTCAGTCGCGGTCTGCGCCAGCGCGCGCGAGGTCGCGACCACGGCCGCAACGCCCTCGCCCGCGTAACGCACCACCTCATGCGCCAGCAGGCGCCGCGGCGGCACGGTCATCGGCGAGCCGTCGGGCCGCTTGAAGATCGCAAGCGTCGGCAGCGTGCCGATATCGTCCTTGACGAGGTCGGCGCCGGTATAGACGGCCTTGACGCCCGGCATCTCCAGCGCCGCCCTGGCGTCGATCGACTTGATGTTGGCATGGGCGTGCGGCGAGCGCAGCACGTGCAGCCACAGCGCGCCGTCCTGCGGCTTGTCGTCGATGAAATGCCCCTTCCCGGTGACCAGCCGCTGGTCCTCCAGACGCTTGACTGGCTGGCCCGCACCAAAACGCATATTGCCGGGAAGAATGTTCATCAGAGGGTCCTTCGAGCTTCCAAGAATTTCCAGAGAATTTGGCGGGGGTTTTAGCGGATTTTGGCGGCCTGACAACCACGCGCCGGCCGGAGGACAGGCGTCTCGTCGCGCGGCGCGCGGAAGCACAATCCGGTGGCACGTGTCAGGCCAGTGACGACATTATTGCGCCCGGCCGATATCGACGATGGCGACCTCGACATCGCGCGCCGAGCCGTCGCGGTTCACGCTGAGCCGCACTTTCTTGCCGACCCCGATCTGCTCGAGCTGGTCGGCCAGATCGGAGAGCCGGTGGACCGGCTTGCCGTCGACCTCGGTGATCACGTCGCCGAGCTCACCGGTCGACATGTCGACCCCGCGTATCCCGGCGCGCTCGGCCGGCGACCCCGGTGTCGTGCGCACCACGATCAATCCTTCGGCACCGATACGCGTGGCGACCGCCTCATTCGCGGTCACGATGCCGATCCCCGGCGTCGGCACGCGGCCGTTGCGGATCAGCTCGGGCACCACGCGATTGACGATGTCGACCGGGATCGCGAAGCCGATGCCGGCATTCGAGCCCGACGGCGACAGGATCGCCGTGGTCACGCCGATCAGCCGGCCGGCGGAATCGAGCAGCGGGCCGCCCGAATTGCCCGGATTGATCGCGGTGTCGGTCTGGATCACGTTGGAGATCTCGCGGCCGCTCGAGGTTGGCAGCCGGCGCTTGAGCGCGCTGATGATGCCGCTGGACATCGATTGATCGAGTCCGAACGGGTTGCCGATTGCATAGGCAAACTGGCCGACCTTCAGATCGGACGAGCTGCCGAGCGCCAACGACGGCGGCAGCTTGCGCGCGCTGCGGATGCGCAGCACGGCCAGATCGTAGTTCGGCGCCGTGCCGACGATCTCGGCGCGTACCGCTTCGCCGGAGGCAAAGCGGATCGCGACCTGGCTTGCGTTCTGCACCACATGGTTGTTGGTGACGACGTGGCCGTCATTGTCCCAGACAATGCCGGTGCCCGACGCCGCGCCGCCTTCCTGCTCCTCGCTCAGCGGATTGGCGGCGGTTTGCGTCACCACCTGTACGACCGACGGCGAGACCTTCTCGAAGATCTCGACATTGGCCTTTTCGGCTTCCGACAGCGCGCCGCGCTCGGTGACCGCGCGGGCAGCCGGGCCGCTCCACGGCGCCTGACGGATGCTGCCGGCCGCGAATATCAGCAGAACGGCCGCGATCACGGCCAGGACAAGGACGGTACGCCGATTCATTGGTGTGCTCCACGCAACAAACGCGCTGACCAAGCGGAGGTTTCCGGCATAGCCAAGGCGGATTGCCCGGCATTTTGCCGCGCAGCCCCCGACGGCTTCAGGCCAGATCGCGCAACGCCGCCTCGACCACCTTGCGCTGCTCGGCCGTGAGCGGCGCCTGCGGCGGCACGGGATCGCCGACGTCGTAGCCCTGGCTCGCGAGCCCGGCCTTGATGCAGGCGGCGAGGTTGAAGCGGGCGAACGCCTCGTTGATCCGCCACAGCTTGCGCTGCAGGGCCATCGCTTCATCCCAGCGGGTGCGGCGGCACAGATTGTAGAGCTCGACGCTCTGCCGCGGGATGATGCAGGCCGGGCCGGCCATCCAGCCGTGGCCGCCGACCAGCATCACCGCGGCCGGAATATGGGCGGAGGCCGAGAATACTTTCAGGCTGTCGCCGCAGCGGTTCATGATCGACAGCAGCCGCCCGGTGTTGGTCGAGGCGTCCTTGATGTAGCCGATGCGCGGATGCTCGGCGAGCCGCGCGATGACGTCGAGCGTGAGGTCGGAGCGCTGGAAATTCGGATTGGTGTAGATCACGACCGGAATGTCGACGGCATCGGCGATGGCGCGGAAATAGGATTCGACCTGCGCATCGGCGACCGGGAAATAGGCCTCCAGGATCGCGAGGATGCCGCTCGCGCCGCGCTTCTGGTAGGCCTTGGCCTGCGCCACCGCATCCGCCGTCGAGGTCGAGGCGACGCCGGCGACCACCGGCACGCGGCCCTGCGCGGCCTCGATCGTGGTCGCCACCACCTGCATGCGCTGCGCATTGTTGAGATAGGCGAACTCGCCGGTCGAGCCGAGCGGCGTCAAGCCGTGGACGCCGGCCTTGACCAGATCGTCGCAGAGCCGGCCCAGCACCTCGGTGCGAACATGGCCGGCGGGGTCGACCGGGGACACCAGGTACGGAAAGACGCCGTGGAAATCAGCCATTTGCGAGCCTCGTTGACGGCGAGACATAATCGGGATCGTGCGCAAAGGGAAGCGGCGCGCCGCTGCGCAAGACGCCGAGCACCGCTGCGAAATCCGTGCCAGCGCGGAAACCGAGCAGCCGTTCGGCCTTGCCGGCGTCGTAGATCCGGCCGATCGATCTCGGCAGGCGCCAGCCGCGCCGCGCGAACAGCGCCGGCGCGTCTGGGAAATAGCGCGCAATGACCCCGGCTGCGTCGGTCTTCAGGTCAGCGACATCGCCACGCATAAACGGCGTCGGCGCGCTGATCACAAAGACCTCGAAGCCGCGGATCTTGTCCAGCGCCACGACATGGGCATCGGCGGCGTCCTCGACCGTGAGGCGGCGGTACAGCAGCTCGGTCGCCTTCAGGTTCTCGCGATGGATGTCGCGGATCGTATCGTCATCCTCGGGGAAGAAGCGGCTGGTGCGCAGCACCGCGCAGTTCAGCCCGTGCTCGCGGCTGTACAGGCGGCACAGCCCTTCAGCGGCGAGTTTTGTCACTCCGTAAATGTTGCGCGGCTCGAGCGGTCCTGTCGTCTCCTCGAGCCACACCGCAGCATGGCCTTCCTCGTCGCGGATCGTCTGCGAGATCATCAGCGAGGTCGTCGAGGTGAAGACGAAACGGTCGTGGCCGGCAGCCACTGCCGCCTGCAGCAAATTGAGCGTGCCTGTGACGTTGACGTCGACAAAGGCCTGCGGCGCGAACCGCGCGATGTCGGGCTTGTGCAGCGCACCGCAATGGATCACGGCCTCGATGCCGTGATCGGCGAACACGCGATCGACCACCGATCGTTCGGCTACCGAGCCTGTGACATCGGTCGCCTCACCCGGGACGACGTCGAGGCCGACCACGTCATGGCCGGCCTGTCGAAGCCGCGGCGCGAGGAAACGGCCGAGCCAGCCGGAGGAGCCGGTCAACAATATTCGCATGAATTCCGCCCGGCCCGCGCCTTTCAGAACACCTTGGCGATCGCGGCCTGCGCATCGCCCTGGATATCCTTCAGATGATCCGGCCCGCGGAAGCTTTCGGCGTAGATCTTGTAGACATCCTCGGTGCCGGAGGGACGCGCGGCGAACCAGCCCGCCTCGCTCTCGACCTTGATGCCGCCGAACGGCTGGTCGTTGCCCGGCGCCTTGGTCCTGACCGCGCGCACGGCATCGCCGGCGAGCTGCGTCATGTTGAGCTGCTCGGGCCCGAGCGCCTTCAGCGCGTTCTTCTGCTTCGGCGTCGCCGCCACATCGATGCGCTCGTAATAGGGAACGCCGAGTTCGGCGGTCAGCTCGCCAAACAATTCGCTCGGATCACGGCCAGTCCTGCCGATGATCTCGGCTGCCAGGAGGCCGAGAATGATGCCGTCCTTGTCGGTGGTCCACACCGAGCCGTCGCGCTTCAGGAACGAAGCGCCCGCGCTCTCCTCACCGGCAAAGCCGAAGCCGCCGCTGCCGAGCCCGTCGACGAACCATTTGAAGCCGACCGGCGTCTCGACCAGCTTGCGGTTCAGCTTCTTCGCCACGCGATCGATGATCGAGCTCGACACGATGGTCTTGCCGATCGCGGCGTTCTTGCTCCATTGCGGCCGGTGCGCGAACAGATAGGCGATCGCGGTGGCGAGGAAGTGGTTCGGGTTCATCAGCCCGTTCGAGCGGGTCACGATGCCGTGGCGGTCGGCGTCGGTGTCGTTGGCGAAGGCGACGTCGAACCGGTCGCGCATCCCGATCAGGCTCGCCATCGCATAAGGCGACGAGCAGTCCATCCGGACCTTGCCATCCCAGTCCGCGGTCATGAAGCGAAAGGTCGGATCGACGGCCTCATTGACGACGCTGGCGTTGATGCCGTAGCGCGCGATGATCGGCTGCCAGTAGTGCACCGCCGCGCCGCCGAGCGGGTCGATGCCGATCTTGACGCCGGCGGACTTGATCAGCGCGAGATCGACAGTGTTGCCGAGATCGGCGACATAGGGCGTGATGTAGTCGTGCAGATGCGTGGTCGCGGCCTTGCGCGCGCGATCATAGGGCAGCCGCGTCACGCCTTTGAGGCCGGCCTCGATATAGCGGTTGGCGTTCTTCTCGACCACGGCGGTGACGTCGGTGTCGGCCGGGCCGCCATGCGGTGGATTGTATTTGTAGCCGCCGTCCTCCGGCGGGTTGTGTGACGGCGTGATGACGACGCCGTCGGCAAGGCCCGTGCTGCGTCCCTTGTTGTAGCTCAGGATCGCGTGCGAGATCACGGGCGTCGGCGTGTAGCCGCCCTGCGCATCGATCATGATCTCGACGCCGTTCGCCGCGAACACCTCGACCGCGCTGGCCAGCGCCGACTCGGCCAGCGCATGGGTGTCGATGCCGATGAACAGCGGTCCGGTGAGGCCTTTCTCACGGCGGTAATCACAGATCGCTTGCGTGGTGGCGAGGATATGGTCCTCGTTGAAGGAATTCTTCAGCGACGAGCCGCGATGGCCCGAGGTACCGAACGCAACCCGCTGGGTGGGATCGCTGGCATCGGGCTTGCCGGCAAAATAGGCCGTGACCAGCCGCGGCACATTGGCGAGCGAGGCGGGATCGATGGGTTTTCCGGCGGCAGGATTTGGTGCAGTCACGTGACCTCTCAGATCTGGTATCGCCGACAATCTGCGCAATGGTGATGCCATTGCGTGACATCTTGGCGTGCTACCATGGCGGCTTACGTTCAATCAAGCCGAGGGCTTTTCGTTCCTTGCCCACCGCAGCCATGCTTCAGCTTCTTGTTTGAGCATGATCTCCGCGCAAACGCTTTGCGTTTGTCGCAAGGGAAAACCGCTTCGCACTTTGCGCTAACGCTGCCCTTCGGGTCCGGATCATGCTCTACGACACATCGATCTGCTGCACCTTCTCGCGCAATTCGTCGACCAGCACCCGCTTGTTCTCGGTATAGTCGATCGGCACCACGACGAGGTGCACGCCGCCGCCGGAGAAGGCCCGTTCCAGGGTCGGGACGATCGCATCCGTGCTCGCGATCCGCGAACCCTTGGCGCCGTAGCTTTCAGCGTATTTGACGAAATCCGGATTGCCAAAGGTAAGGCCGAAATCCGGGAACTGATCGACCGCCTGCTTCCAGCGGATCATGCCGTAGGCGGAATCCTCCAGGATCAGGATCACCAGATTGAGCTTGAGGCGGACGGCGGTCTCGAGCTCCTGCGAGTTCATCATGAAGCCGCCGTCGCCGCACACCGCGAGCACGCGGTTGTTCGGATACAGCATCGCCGCCATCATCGCCGACGGCAGGCCGGCGCCCATGGTCGCGAGGGCGTTGTCGAGCAGCAGCGAGTTGGCGAGCAGCGTGCGGTAGTTGCGCGCGAACCAGATCTTGTACATGCCGTTGTCAAGCGCGACGATGCCGTCCTCCGGAATGACCTGCCGCACATCGTGCACGATGCGCTGTGGCGTCGGCGGCCAGCGGCCCTCGGTGGCGCGATCGGTGATCTTCGCCAGAATACCCTGGCGCAGGCTGAGCAGCGCGCTGGCATGCGGCAGCTTTCCCTCGACCCGATCGGCCAGCAGCTTAAGGCTCGGACCGACGTCGCCGATCACCTCGCATTGCGGGAAATAGACCTGCTCGACCGTTGCCGGCATGTAGCTGACATGGATCACCTGCGGGCCCTTCGGGCCCATGATGAAGGGCGGCTTCTCGACCGTGTCATGACCGATCGCAATGATGAGGTCGGCGCGATCGATCGCCTCGTGCACGTAGTCGCGCTCGCTCAGCGCGGCGGTCCCCATATACTGATTGGTGCCGCCGGATACAGTGCCCTTGCCCATCTGTGTCGTGAAGAACGGGATCTTCGTGCGCCGCACGAAGTCGCCGATCCCGGCAGTCGAACGCGGACGCGATGCCGCCGCACCAAGCATGATCAGCGGGCGCTGTGCCTTCAGGATCATGTCAGCGGCGCGGTCGAGCGCGGCGGCGTGCGCGATCGGAATCTCGATCGGATGCGGCGGTATCATTTCGACCGGCGTCGTCTCGTCGCCTGCGATGTCTTCCGGCAGTTCGAGCAGCACCGGCCCCGGCCGTTCCTGCGTCGCAATGCGGAAGGCGTCACGGACCAGCGTCGGAATGGTCGCGCCGCTGACGATCTGCAGCGACAATTTGGTCAGCGGGCGGAACGTGTTGATGATGTCGACGATCTGGAACTTGGCCTGCCGGCTGCTCAGGATGCCCTTCTGGCCGGTCAGCATCACCATCGGCATCGCGCCGAGCAGCGCATAGGCGGCGCCGGTGGTCAGGTTGAGCGCGCCGGGGCCGAGCGTCGTCATGCAGACGCCGGGCTTTCCGGTCAGCCGGCCATAGGTCGCCGCCATGAACGCCGCGGCCTGCTCGTGGCGCGTGACGATCAGTTTGATCGAGGATTTGCGCAGGCTCTCGACGACGTCGAGATTCTCCTCGCCGGGGACGCCGAACACCCGCTCCACGCCCTCATTCTCGAGGGCCGCGACCAGCAAATCGGAACCTTTGACCATCTCAGCCTCGCATCGTTGATTGCATGCCGCGCATGGAGCATAGCCGCATCGCGCGCTGCCGGAAACTCCCTCGCGATCTCACGGCTTGTGCGCCCTGATCCACCCGTCGGCCGCGGGCAACACGCGCGCGGCAAGATCGGCTGAAATTGCGATCGCCTGCACGGATCGCGCCACCATCACTCGTCCGCCGGTGGTTGATTGCGACGGAGCAAACGCGGCGAGTTCCGCCGCGTGGTCCTCATCGGTAAAATTGGTCATGAAGTTCGGCACGAACTGGTCGCGGAAGTTCGGTCCCTGCCTTGCCAGCAACGTATCGAAATTGGTCCTGACGAAGTTCCAGGCGAGCTGCGGCTGCTCGCCTGAGGACGCAACCGCGTTGATCATCCCCGTCACGATCGTGTCGGGCAATTCATTGGTCAGCGTCAACGCCAGCGTCGCCCGCGCCATTTCGGCATCGCGGGCACTTGCCGCCGCGAGATAATAGCGCAGCCGTTCATTGGTCGCCGTGCTGTTGCGCGCCAGCGCCAGCAGTTGGTCGTAGGTCGCCCGATCGGCAGTCACACCGACAACATGCGTGACGGCATCGCGCAATGCGGTCGGAAGCGAATTGGGATCATCGACGAATGCCGCAAAGCGCCGCTTCGCTTCCGCCACAATAGCCGCATCCCCGAGGTCGCCAAGCGTCGAGATCAGGCTTGCACGCAACAACGCAGTGTCATCGTCGCCTGAACCCGCGCCGTCCCATCCGATCCGATCGAACACCGGGCGCAGCTTGGCGCGGGCATAGGCCTGGATCACCGGCCGCTCGGTGCGGCCGCGCGACAGACGGTTCAGCGCGGCGAATGTCGAGATCACCTGGTCCCACACCGCGCGATGGTCACCGGCATCGAGTGCGTCAAGCAGCGCGAGATAGGATGGCGCCTCCGCGCGGCCCGCCTGCACCAGCGCCCAGCTGTCGGTGACGACATTGAGACGGTCGGCGACCTGCATTTGCGGGAATGCATTCAGCAACGCCGCACGGTTCTTCGGGCCGTACTCGACCCTGTAGTAGCCGACGTCGCCGAGATTGACCTTGATCGCATCGCCGCAGGCGCCGGCCGGGATATTGGTGCTCCCCTTCAGCAATATCTCGTCAAACGGCTTGCCATGCGCCGGTCCGACCGCGACCGGGATCTGCCAGTTGCGGGCCGGCAGCGGCGGATTGTTGGCTGGCGCGATCACGAAGCGATCCCGCCGCAAGGTCAGGTGCTGCGCGGCGCCAACACAGTCCGCCTCGGCCACGACCAGCGGCACGCCGTCCTGCTCGGTGAACGAGGTGGCGATGCCGGTGATGCTCTTGCCGCCGGTACTCTCGAGCGCCTGCCAGAGATCAGCGGTCGTCGCGTTGCTGTAGGCATGCGCGGCCATGTATTTGCGTATGCCGTCGCGGAACGCCTGTTCGCCGAGATAGTTCTCGAGCATGCGGATCAGCGCCTGCCCCTTGTTGTAGGTAATGGCGTCGAATGCCGTGACCGCTTCACTGTGATCGGCAATCGGCTGCTGGACCGGATGCGAGGTGCGCCGCGCATCGAGCGTCATGGCGAACTGCTTCGCGCCGTAGCCGTTCAGCCAGCCCTGCCACTCTGGATAGAACTGCTCCGAGGCCTTGGTTGCCATCCAGCTGGCAAAGCCCTCGTTGAGCCAGAGATTGTCCCACCACGCCATCGTGACGAGATCGCCGAACCACATATGCGCCATCTCGTGCGCGATGATGGCGAAGATGCCGCGCCGCGCGGTCTCCGCAGAGGTCGCGGGATCGAACAGCAGCCGGCTCTCGAAGAACGTGATGCCGCCCCAGTTCTCCATCGCGCCGCCGAACCCGCCGGGAACGGCGATCAGGTCGAGCTTCGGCAGAGGATACTTCACGCCGAAATAGTCGTTGTAATAGGCGAGCAGCTTCACCGCGCTGTCGAGCGCGAACCGGCCCTGCCCGCCCTTGCCCTCCGTCGTCACCACGCCGACCGTGACGCCGCCGGCATCCGCTGTGACGCGCTCGAGTTCGCCGACCGTGAGCACGAACAGATAGCTCGACATCTTCGGCGTCGGCGCGAACGTAACCTTCTTAAGATCGCCGGCGACCGGCTCTTCTCCCGTCACGGACATGTTGCCGACCGCGAGCAGATTGCGCGGAATGACGACGGTCAGCGCGAAGCTCGCCTTGAACGACGGCTCATCCCAGCACGGGAAGATCCGCCTTGCATCGGCCGGCTCCAGCTTGCTGGAGATCATCCGCTTGATCCCGGTCCTGTTCGGGTAGTCGACCGAGAACAGGCCGGTGCCAAATTTATTGATCTGCGCCGTGAAGGCGATGCGCAGCTTGTGGCGGCCGGCCGCAAGCGGCTTGGCGAAGGTCAGCGTTGCGGTCTGCGCGGTGGCGTCGGTCGCGACCTCCGCGCGCTGCGCGCCGTCATCGATCGTAACCTCTGCGAATGTCGTGTTGACCGCGTTCAGCGTCAGCTGCGCGGTCGCCTCGCGCACCTCGATGTCGACGGTCTCCACCCCAGGCAGAGCGAGGCTGGCGATGTCAGGCGTCAGCTCGATCGCGTAATGCAACGGGACGACCGTCTTCGCGAGCTTTCCGGGCGTGTGGTCGAACGAAAATGTCTGCTCGGCCTGCGCGCTTGCGGCCATCGCCAAAGCCAAGCCGATCGCAGTGGCAAGACGCCGCAGCAGCGCCCTTCGGACATGGGTTGCAGGCTTGTTCATCGCGCGCAGCTCACGGGGATCTCGGGGATATTCGGATGTCATTGCGGAAGGACGTAGCAGGCAATCTAGTAGAGAAAATGTCGCCACAAAACTGACAACTCCGCGACATTGGCGTCACAATGCTTCGCATTGATTGGTGCGCCGCTCGCCACGGCGCTTTGGCCTGCTGACCCTTGTTGCTCAACGGCGGGATGGAAGGTTAACGTACGGCTCGCATTCCAGCGGCAACGTCCGCGACGGGAGACTACAATGTTCGGAAAGTTCTCGCGCCGGCAGTTTGCGGGCCTCGCAGGCCTCTCGGCGCTCGGCTTGACCGGCCCCGCCGAGGCTGCAAACCGTGCGTCGCGGCCGGACGGCACGACCTTTCCCACGGGCTTCGTCTGGGGCACCGCGACCTCGTCCTACCAGGTCGAGGGTGCGGTCAATGAGGACGGACGCGGCCCGTCGATCTGGGACACATTCACCCATACATCGGGCAAGATCGAGGACGGCTCGACCGGCGACCGCGCCAACGACCACTATCACCGCTACAAGGAGGATGTCCGCCTTATCAAGGAACTCGGCGCCAGGGCCTATCGCTTCTCGATCGCCTGGCCGCGGGTGTTTCCCGACGGCACCGGGGCGCCGAACCCGAAGGGCCTCGACTTCTACAACCGCCTGGTCGACGAGTTGCTTGCAAACGGCATCGAGCCCTACGCCACGCTCTATCACTGGGATCTGCCGCAGGCGTTGCAGGACCGTGTCGGCGGCTGGCGCTCGCGCGACACCTCGAAGGCATTCGGCGACTATGCCGGCTACGTGGCGCAGCGACTGACCGACCGCGTAAAGAACGTCTTCACCCTCAACGAGGTCGGGCGTTTCCTGCCGTTCGGCTATGCGCTCGGCGTCGACGCCCCCGGGCTGAAGCTGCCGGCGGGCGAGGTGAACCAGGCGCGCCACCACGTCGCGCTGGCGCATGGACTTGCGGTGCAGGCGATCCGCGCCAAAGGCCGTGCCGGCACGCGGGTCGGGCCGGCCGAGAACATCACCGCCTGCGTGCCCGCCTTCAACACGCCGGAGAACATCCGCGCCACCGAGATCGCGACCCGCGAGCTCAACGCAGGTTTTCTCGGCGTCGTCCTCGAAGGCAAGTACACCGAAGGCTTCCTGCAATATGCCGGCGCGGACGCGCCCAAATTCACCGCGGACGAGTTGAAGATCATCGCACAGCCCAATGATTTCGTCGGGCTGAACATCTACGCGCCGCAATGCTACATCCTCGCGACCGATAATGCGCCCGGCTGGAAGCCGCTGCCGATGCCGGCTTCCTTCCCGCATATGAGCTCGGAATGGCTGCGGATCGCGCCCGAGGTGATCTACTGGGCGCCGCGGATTGCCGCCAAGCTGTGGAACATCAAGAGCATCTATATCAGCGAGAACGGCACGTCCGGCGAGGACAAGGTGCATCCGGACGGGCAGATCTACGACCTCGATCGCATCATGTTCCTGCGCAACTACCTTGCGCAGTTGCAGCGCGCGACCGCCGACGGCGTCCCGGTCCACGGCTATTTCCTGTGGAGCCTGATGGATAATTTCGAATGGATCTTCGGCTACGAGAAGCGCTTCGGCCTCTACCGGGTGGATTTCGAGACCCAGGCGCGGGTGCCGAAATTGAGCGCGGCATTCTACCGCGACGTGATCGCGCGCAACGCGATCGGGGTTTGATCTATCCGGCCTGCGGGCGCGCGCCGGACCACGCGCGCTTCAGCAGGTCGCGGACGCCGCTCTCCTCGATCGGCCGCGGATTCCAGTAAGGGTTTTTGATGGCGAGCGCGGCGGCCTTTGCGATGCCGTCTTCGGGCATGCCGATCTCGGCGAGCGAGCGCGGCGCGCCGAGCCTTGCCGACAGATCGAACAGGCCGTCGGCGGCGTCAGCCGCTCCAAGCGCCCTCGCCGCGCGGCCGACTGAATCGCGCGCGGCCGGCGTGTTGTAGGCGATGGTATGCGGCAGCAGCACCGCATGGGTCTCGGCATGCGGCAGGTCGAACAGCGCGCCGACGGCGTGGCAGAGCTTGTGATGCAGCGCCATGCCGACGGTGCCGAGGCAGACCGCGCACAGCCACGCGCCATAGAGCGCGTCGGAGCGCGCCTCGAGATCGCGCGGCCGCGCGATCACGTCGGGCAGCGACGAGGCAAGCTTCGCAATCGCCTCCTCCGCCATCAGCGAGGTGATCGGGTTGCCGTCCCGCGCGTAGAGCGCCTCGGCCGCATGCGCGATGGCGTTGAGGCCGGAGATCGCGGAGAATTTGGCCGGCATCGAGACGGTCAGGCTGACGTCGTAGATCACGGCCTCGGGCAGGATCTTCGGCGATGATTGCGTGGTCTTGACGCCGTCGACGGTCTCGCCGAGCACCGGCGTCATCTCGGATCCGGCATAGCTGGTCGGCACGATCAGTTGCGGCAGGTCGGTGCGCAGCGCAATCGCCTTGCTGAGGCCGGTCGCGGCGCCGGCACCGATCGCAACCACGCCGTCCGGCTTGAGCTCGCGGACGATCTCCATCGCACGTTCGGTCACCGCGACCGGCGTGTGCACCACCGCGCCGTCGAACAATCCGGCCACACGGCCGCCGGTCAGGTCGGCGAGATCGCCGAGCTCGGCCTGCTGCCGCCGGCTCGCCAGCACCAGCACGCGGCTGATGCCGAGCCGGTCGAGCTCGGCCGCCAGCTGCGCGACCGTGCCGATCCCGAACACGACCCGCATCGGGCTGACCTGGTAGGTGAACGGCTGCGCCATGGCGATTTCCAAGCGTTGGTCAGCCGCGGCGCCAGTCGCGCGGCGTGCAGCCGAAGCGGTGCCTGAAGCGCCGCGTGAAATGCGACAGGTCGGAGAAGCCCCAATCGAACGCGATGTCGCCGATCGCGCGCCCGGCGATCGCGGGGTCCCTCAGATCGCGCGCCGCGCCGTCGAGGCGGCGGTCCATCACATGGCTGGCGAATGTCGTGCCGGCGCGCTCGAACAGCTTGTGGACATAGCGCTCGCTGATACCGATCGCAGCCGCAATGGCGGCAACGCCGAGCCCGGGCTCGCGCAGCCTGCGGTCCACGGCGCGGCGCAGCGCAAGCCACGTCGCATCGGCAAGACCGGCGCTCTCGGCAACGCCTGCGCGGCCGCTGCGCGACAGGCTGAGCGCGACCAGATCGAGTAGCACGCCGAACAGCCGCGCGTTGTCCGCATCCGAAGCACGGAGCGCGGATGTGTTCAGGACCTGCGCCGTCTCGGTGATGAGATGGCCGACGAAGGGATCATCCGAGACCCGCGCCGGCGCGGCCCCGGGCGCCGACGGCAGCCGTTCATCCAGCGCCTCGGCCGGCACCCAGAACGAGGCCACCTGCAGCGCCGGGCCGCGGTCGTGCAGCAGCGCGAAGCGCTGGCCGCTGTCGAAGATTCCGACCTGCCCCGGCGACAGGCTGATCTCGCGTCCCGCCTGCTGGATCCGGCAGCGGCCGGCGAGCTTCAGATTGAGGTAGTAACAGCGCCGGCCTGACGCGGCGATGTCGGCAGCGGAGCGCCGCACGACATGCTCCGGGAAGCTGACCCGGTTGACCGCGCCATCGCCGAGTCCAACGGTCTCGACCCGGGCGAGGAAGCCCGGCGTCGCCGGCGGCTCCGGCGTCAGGTTCATGAAGGCCTGGCAGATCGCCTCGCGGTAATAGGCAAACTGCTCGCCGGGCCTCGTGTCCGCGGTATTCCAGCTCAGCCTGCGCGAGCGATCCGCGGCGGCGATTTGCTGCATCAGTTCACTCCGAGCCCAGTCCGGTTCGCTCACAGCCAAGCGCGTTCCGCGGGTCCAGGTCAATATCCAGGTCAATATCCATCAGGAAGCGGATGAAACTTGCGCGTATCCGGGCCGTTCGGACGCGGCAATCGATCTAACCAAACCAGACAGGGAGGTACAACATGTCGACCTATGTTCTCGTCCATGGCGCCTGGCATACCGGCGCCGAGTTTGAACCGGTTGCGGCTGCGATCCGCAAGGCCGGCCATGTCGTCCACACGCCGACCATCAAAGGCAACCGGCCCGGCGACCGGAAGGATTCCGGCCTTGCCGAGGCGATACAGTCGATCGTGGATTACCTCGCCGAGCATGACCTCAAGAACATCGTGCTGGTCGGCCACAGCTATGGCGGCATGGTCATCACCGGCGTCGCCGACGCCGCCGCGGACCGCATCCGCCGCCTGGTCTACTGGAACGCGTTCGTGCCAAACAACGGCGAGTGCCTCAACGACATGGTGCCGCCGCACTATCGCGGCCTGTTCGACGCCATTCACGCCGAGCGCGGCGACGGCTCGGTGGTGCTACCATTCCCGATCTGGCGCGAGGCCTTCATCAACGACGCCGACCTCGAGACGGCGCAGCGTGCCTATGACAAGCTCAATCCGCACCCGTTGAAGACCTTCCAGGACAAGATCGCGCTGCGCACCAATCCGGCCGAGATGCCCATCGCAAAGTCCTACGTGAACTGCACCGAGGACACCGCGATGCCGCACAGCCTGTCCTGGCATCCGCGGTTGTCGGAGAAGCTCGGGCTGTTCCGCCTGGTCCAGGTGCCGGGCAGCCACGAGCTGTGCTTCTCCAATCCCGAGCGCCTGGCGCAGGCCTTCCTCGACGCCGGCCGCGATTAGGCCACCGCCCTGTATGCCGGCGCGGTCGCGAGGAAGCGGGCATAGGCGTCCGCGTCCGGCGGCGTGAACTTTTCGACGAGCGGGTTGCGGCGCGACGCCTTGGTGCCGATGTCGGCCAGCAGCTCGTCGAAATGCTTGAAGTGGTAGGGCGCGACGCACAGCCCGCCATAGACGCCCGCTGCCGGACGCTCGACGCGCTTGAAGTTCAGCATCATCGCGATGTTGCTATTCATCTCGGCCGCGCTCGGCTGCCGTGCCAGCTGGCCGTCGGCGTAGCGCACCAGCCAGTTCGCGGCGAGATCGGCGCACAGCACGGTGCAGAAGCTCGAATTGAAACCGACAAAGCCCATGTCGGGCAGATCGGGATTGGCGATCAGCCGGTACAGCCGGTACTGCCCGTCGGGCTCGACCAGCTTGTTCTGATACTCCTCGGGCAGGAACGGCACGCCGAGCTTGTAGCCGATCGCCAGCACCGCGACATCGGCCGCGACGCGCTGGCCGCCGCTCATCACGATGGTCTTGCCGTCGTAATGGTCGAAGGTGCCGCGCACCGCCTTGATCCGGCCGTCGGCGACCATCGGATAGAAGCCGGGGGTTGCGATCGGCACCGAGCAATTGACGCCGTCCTCGATCCGCTCCTTCGGCACCATGCCGCATTGCTTCAGCTTGAGCTGCATCTTCAGCATGCTCTCGAGCCCGCGCCAGTTCGCCCACACGAACGGCTTGGCGACGACATGCGCGAGGCGTGCCATCGGCCCGATGCCCCAGCTCGCAAACATCTGCTCCTGGGCGCGGATGTAGAGGATGCGCTTGAAGTTGACGAGGCCGCCGACGAAATAGGGAATCCGCCAGACCGGCTCGCGAAACACGATGGTGACTTCGCTGGCGCCGGAATTGACCGCATTCACCGCGATGTCGGTCGCCGATTTGGAGCCGCCGAGCACCACCACCTTGCGGCCCTTGGCAAGCGCTGGATCGCTGTATTGCGACGAATGCAGGATCTGCCCGCCCTGCGCCTTGAAGCCGTCCGCGCCGGCCAGCGGCAAGGTCTGCGGCTCGTTGAACTGCCCGGTGCAGACCGCGACGAAGTCGAAATCCTCGTGGCCGGTGGCGCCGTCGGTCGAGCGCAGCGCCAGCGTCCAGCCCGGCCTGCCGTCGGCACGGCGCTTCATGCCTTCGACATTGGTGTCGAACCGCATCGCGCCGTCGAGCCCGTGGCTGCGGGCGTAGTCGCGCAAGTAAGCATGGACCTGCGGACCCTTCGGCCATTCCGGATAGGCCTCCGGCATCGCCTTGTCGGTGTAGCGATAGAGCTCCTTCGGGCTCTGGGTCTGGACGTCGGGATAGGAGCGCGCCGGCTCCCAAACCCCGCCGAGATCGCCGCTGCGCTCGATGATGGTCACCTTGTGGCCGCGACCGGCAAAGGCCTTGCCGGCGGCAAGCCCGGAAATGCCGGCGCCGATGACGCACACATGCTTCTGCTTGACCATGAAACCGCTCCGAATTGAATGAACAGGTCCAATTTCGTTAAGCGCACGCGTCCCCGTCATCGCCGGAGCCAGCTCCGGCGATTGCTACCTCGCGCGCGCGCGTATTGTCTGTTTGGCCGCCGGCTAGTCGTTGGCTTCCGGCGGCAGAAAATCCACCTCGTGCTCGGCGGAGATACGCACCACCTCGGCAGGGTCCTGCAGATTGTGCAGCTTCTCGAACAGCGCTTCGAGCTTCTGTATCGGCGACACCCAGAACAGCGCCCGCGCCGGCTTGTCCGACTTGTTGAAATAGCCGTGCGGGATGCCGCGCGGCATGCGCACGAGGTCGCCGGCCTTGGCCTGCACCCAGACGCCGTCGAGCTTGAGGTCGAGCACGCCCTCCTGCACCAGGATGAACTCGTCCTGGGTCGGGTGGATGTGCACCGGCACGAACTGGCCGGGGTCGCTGTTGGTCTCGAACGCGAAGGTCGAGTCGGTGATCGCCTTCGGATAGTAGACCTGGCCCAGGATATTCCAGGTCTTGCCACCGTAGCCGGTGCCGGTTCGGGTAATGCCTTTTTCGAGCGTGCCCATGTCAGCCTCTCCAGTTTTGATGCGCATTGCCGGCACGGAGCCTGTCGCCGGCCGGTGAGGCTGTCTAGCCGATAAACGAATCCGCACCCGGCACCTCATGCTGCAATGCGGGAGCGCGGCGCCGGCCGGCTGCTGCCCAATGCCGCCGCATCGTCCTGACTGTCGATCGGGCAGTTTGCGCGACGAAACGGCGTTCCCCTTTGCCGCGGGATGCTCTAGGCTGCATGATGTTTTAGACCTCAAACAACTCCGGACGGCCGGCGTGACTGCTGTTGGCAACGAGGTTTCGACAAGCGCAAATTCTCCAAGCGCAAGGCTGACGGATTTCGCACGCGTCGCGACGGCGCGCGTCGATGACGCGGCCGAAGCGATCGGCCGCATCTTCTGCCCGCACGATCTGACGCCGGTCGATCATTCCGCGAGCGATTTCTCCGCGCATCACAATTGCGCCGACTTCGACGGCTTCTCCGTCAACTATGTCGCCTATGGCGGATCGGTCGCGATCAATCCCGGCTGCCTCGACCGCTTCTTCCTGTTGCAGATGCCGTTGTCCGGCTCGGCCTCGGTGCGGACCGCCGCGCGCGAGCTCACCACCGGACCACGGCACACCGCCTCGCTGCTGTCACCGACCATTCCGACCGAGATGACCTGGCGCGGTGACTGCGCCCAGCTGATTTTGCTGCTCGACCGCAAGCTGGTCGAGCATCGCGCCGCGGCGCTTGGCGGCCTGGCGGTGAGGCCGATCGAGTTCGATCCGGCCGTCGCGCTGAGCGGGCCGCTCGGGCAGACGCTCTCGGCCCGGATCGAGCATCTTGTCACGGCCGCCGAGCAGTTCGGGCCGCGCAAGACCTTGTCGGCGGTCGCGGCGGCCGATTGGCGCGAGTCGTTTCTCAATGTCCTGCTCAACGGGCAGCGGCACAGCCTGAGTTCGGCGATCGATGTCTTCAACGGCCGCACTGAGGCCCAGCCGGCCGCCTTGAAGCGCGTGCGCGCCTATCTGGAGAGCCGGGCGACCGAACCGCTGGACCTCGCCGAGCTTGCGGAGATCGCGGGCACGGGCATCCGCGCATTGCAACTCGGCTTCCGCCGTCACTTCGGCACCACTGTGTCCGAGATGCTGCTCGACATCCGCCTCGCCCATCTCAACGCCCGCCTCAAGACGGCGCGGCCGGGCGAACGCATCGTCGATATTGCATTCGACCTCGGCTTTACCCATCTGAGCCGGATGGCGAGCGCCTACCGCGCCAAGTTCGGCGAGAGCCCGAAGGCGACCCTGCAGCGGTTGAGCTGAGCGGCAGTTCCGGGCGGCTCGGCCACGCCCTGCCCATCCGGCCAGTATCGCCGTCAGCCGCGACATCCCAGATTGAGGGAAGCCAACGGAGTTTCCCATGACCGAACCGAATGTCCTGTCCTCGCTGTCATCAGCCCTTGCGGAGACCATTGCGCGCGCTGCGCCCGCAATCGTCTCCGTGCATTCGCATCGCGCGCGCGCCTCCGGCTTTGTCTGGAAGACGAGTCTCGTCGTCACCGCCGACGAAGCGCTGGCCGACGAGGGCGAGATCGAAATCCAGTTCGCCGACGGCAGCCGCAAGCAGGCGACCGTCGTCGGACGCGACCACACCACCGACATCGCGCTGCTGCGCGTCGATGGCGACACCGGCCCCGTCAAGCTCTCGACCGGGAGCCCTGCGCTGGGATCGCTCGCGGTGATCGTCGCCGCCGACCGCGGCGCGCCGACCGCGCGGCTCGGCATGGTCGCACTGTCGGGTCCGGGCTGGCGCAGCCTGCGCGGCGGCGAAATCGATGCACGGATCGAGCTCGACGTCCGGCTGCGGCACAGCCAGCAGGGCGGCCTCGCGCTGAATGCCGCGGGCGAGCCGTTCGGCATGGCCGTGCTCGGCCCGCGCCGCGTGCTGACGATCCCGGCTACGACCATCGAGCGGGTCGCAACGCAGCTCGAGAAGAGCGGCCGCATCGCGCGCGGATATCTTGGCGTCGGCTTGCAGCCGGTCCGTCTCGACGACGGCCTCGGCGCGATGGTGATGAATGTCGACAAGGCCGGCCCCTCGGCCGCGGCCGGCGTCCGGCAGGGCGACGTGATCATTGCCGTGAATGGCGAGAAGCTGTCCGGCGTGCGGGCGCTGTCGCGCGGCCTCGGACCGCAGAGCGTCGGCACGGTGGTCGAGCTCACCGTGCATCGCGGCGGCGAGCCGCTGAACTTCAAGGTGACGGTCGGCGAGAGGCCCGAGACGTGAGCGGTGAGCCGGCCAACGACATCGTCATCGCGCTCGAGGTCGACGACGCCGTCCTCGCCGATCGGCTGGCGACCCTGCTCGGCAGCGTCGCCGGCCTGCGGCTCGCCGCGCCGGGCGAACAGGCCACGGCGGCGGTCGTCGCACGCAACCGCGAGGCAGGCGCCGGCGACTTCGAGCTGACGCCGCGCGAGCTCGACGTGCTGGCGCTGCTGGCCGAAGGCGCATCCAACAAGATGATCGCACAGCGGCTCGGAATTTCCGTCCACACCGCCAAGTTTCATGTCGGCTCGCTGCTCGACAAGCTCGACGCCACCGGCCGCACCGACGCCGTCGCCCATGCCGCGCGGCGCGGGGTGATAAATTTGTGAGGGGCGGGATTGTTGTTGTAGTGACGCTGAGCTGAGATCTCTCCACCCGTCGTCCCTGCAAAAGCAAGGACTCATACGCCGCGGCAGATATTGCAGGCGGGACTCATCATTGTCGTCCTGGCGAAAGCCATGACCCATAGCCACCGCATTTGACATGAACGAGATCGTGGCCCCAGCGTCGCGCAACAATGCGCACTTGGGGTAATGGGTCCTGGCCTTCGCCAGGACGACGGCGAATCTTCATGCGCACTCGTCAGTTGCACGCAGCCACTGCACAGCGACATCAGTGATTGGGAAAAATTCCGCCCTGCGGACACCCGGCTCAGTATTCGACCGGATACAGACGCCTTCACGATCTGGCTATGCAATCTTCAGCCAACAAGAAGAAACGGCATGAAGAAGCTGATCGGTCGTCATCGGGATATTCAATACACACTCACCAACATCGAACCCGACCTCTGGGGTTGGTCGTTCGACATCAACGGCAAGACCAAGCAAGGCACCACGCGCGCGCGGCTCGACCTGCTGGCGCGGCGGCGCGTCTGCACGCTGATCGATCGCGAATTGAAACGCGCGGAACGTACCAGGCCCAACGAGCTTGACTGATCACTCTCCCCGGTGAAAGTCCATTGGACGTACCGCGCCCATGAGAAATGAAAACTCCCGCAGCACCGGCTGCGGGAGTTGTTGGCATTGGTGGCCGCGGGGAGGTACAACCACCGATGCCGACATTCGAACCTTGTCAGGCTGTTTTGGCGAACATCGTCAGGACGCCGTCGGCGATGTTGATGGCGACGACCTGCGACGAAGTCAGGCCCTTGGCCTTGAGCGCGGATACCGCCTGCGGTGTCGCGTCAATCGACTTCCGAAGCGACTGGATGTCGTCCTCCTTTGTCTTTGCGATGGCATCCTCGACCTTCGATCGCATCTCGGGCTTGAGGTCCTTGATGTCGACGACCTGTATGCTGCGGATGACAGTGGACTGATCAGATGCCTGCGGCGGCGCCTTGGGTTGTGCGCCTTGTGCTTGCACCAAGGCGGGCGTTCCGAGGGCGAGCGCGGCAACAGTGACGAATGCAGTGAGATTGCGCATGGTCGATTCCTTTCCGAGTCCTTATCCGGGTCAGCAAGCGATAAAACCTACGCGCGAAGTTTGGCCGGCGTCTGATTTTTCCGTGGCCATTCATTGGAGCCAATGCGACCGCAATGCGGGCGTCGAAGCCCGCTCAGCCGCAGCGTCGACATCCAGTGCGTCGATCCGGGCGCGACTGACTACAATGCGATGACGGAAATAGCGATCTCAAGCCGTGGTCCGGCGTAGCGCTTGTCATCCGGCCCACCCTCGCCGCGCCCGACCTTCCAGACCGCCGGCCATGAGAACCGCTCGAGCCCCGTTGCCGATATCGCCGCCCACGACGTCCAGCGCGTGTCACCGCTGCGTCGCCACAGCACGCCGCCCGGTCCCATGTCCGGGTAGAAGGCGATGTCGAGGTCGAAATCGCTGTTGGCGCCGAGATCGGGACCGATCCAGTAATAGGGACTGCGTCCACGCTCACGTCCGAGGATCAAGGTGAGCGTCTGGTTCGGTCCGCGCAAGCCCAGCCAGAGCGGTGCGATCACGCCGGGCGCGGGCGTGCAGAGTAGCGTTTGTGGCGCGGCAGTTCCCGCGGCGGTGCGGCCCGACAGTTTCAACGCGATCACCGTCGCGGGCGCCAATGTCCCCGACAGCGGTGCAGGGCTGGTCCCGCGCGGCAGCGGCGACCACTCGGCCTGGTCCAGCGATGGCAGCGGCCATGTGAGCTGCTCGCGCACCACACCTTCGGTATCGAGCACCTGATAGCGGAACCCATCCTGATCGAGCGCGGCTTGCACGCAATGCAGATACTCGACGCCTTCGGGCATCCGGTGCGCGGTGCCCGCACCCGCCGTGCAGACCTGCAGCACACCGCGATGAACCTGGACGTCGAATGCGAGAATGTGGCTGCACAGATAGGCGGTGACATCGGCGCGGACGAGGATATCCCAGAACCGCTCGCGATATTCGTGGCCGATCTCGCGCTGATAGCTGCCGCTGTAGCCGTTGATGGCGTACACGGGATGATGGCCCAGCACCAGCTTGTGCCTGGCGTCCTCGTGCTGTGCGAGGACCGCTTGCAGCCAGTCGGTCTCGACATGCCCCTCGCCGCCGAGGCCGCTCCAGAGCGTGTGCACGAACACCATCAGGAGATCGTCGCGGCGAACCCAGTAGGACAGCCCATCCTGACCGGGCGGGCCGTTGCGCGGCAGCTTCAGCACCTCGCGAAACACCGCCTCGCTCATCGCGTCATAGGCGGTGTGGTTGCCGGTCGTGTGCCACAGCGGCACCGCGCCCCGATCGAGCCACGCCATCTCGACCTCGAGCCAATGCCGCCATTGCGCGCGCAACGCGTCGGCATCGGCGGTGAGGCCGATGATCTCGTCGCCGGGGAACAGAATGAATTCCGGCGCAGGATGCAGCCGGCGCACCACATTGTTCACCGACGCGAAGGTGCGCTCATGCAGCGCGCCCGGAACGCCCGAGCAGGCGTCGGCATAGATCACGAACTGGTGGCCCGAATTTCTCGGCAACAGAGACGGAATTGCATCATCCATGGTCGGACCACGTCCTCGCGAGCCACATCATAGAGGAATGCAGACTGATCGCTCAAGGCAGACATTCGCAGGCGCAAGGTTGCAGGCAGCCGGGGCTTTTGAGATCGTGTGCCGCGCATTGCATACGTCCATGACAAGGAGTTCCGGCGTGGCCATCCTCAAGGACTTCAGCATCGGATTCTACAAGATCCCGCTCCCGGTGGTGCTGAGCGACAGCACGCATGGCGAGATCAAGGCGTTCGAGCTCGTCACGATCCGCGCCCGCGATGCCGACGGCGCGGAAGGCACCGGCTACACCTACACGGTCGGCCGCAATGGCGGCGCCGTCGCCGATATCCTGGGCCGCGAAATCGGCGAGATCGCGCGCGGGATGGAGGCCGACGACACCGAGCAGCTTTGGCACAAGGTGTGGTGGGCGCTGCATTACGGCGGCCGCGGCGGGCCGGCGGTGCTGGCGCTGTCCGCGCTCGACATCGCGTTGTGGGACCTCAAGGCGCGGCGGGCATCGCTGCCGTTGTGGCGGCTGCTCGGCGGCTTCGACCGCCGCGTGCCCTGCTATGCCGGCGGCATCGATCTTGATCTGCCGCTGGATGGATTGCTGAAGCAGACCGACGACAATCTGGCCAAGGGCTTTCGCGCCATCAAGATGAAGGTCGGCCGGCCGAGCCTTGCGTCCGACGTGTCGCGCGTGAAGGCGATGCGCGGCCATCTCGGCGACGAGTTTCCGCTGATGGCCGACGCCAACATGAAATGGACCGTCGAGGAAGCGATCCGCGCCGCGCGCGCCCTGCAACCGTTCGACCTGACCTGGCTCGAGGAGCCGACCATTCCGGACGATGTCGCGGGACACGCGCGCATCCTGCAAACCGGCGGCGTGCCGATCGCAGCCGGCGAGAACCTGCGCAGCCTGTGGGAGTTCAAGCCCTATATCGCCGGCGGTGCGCTGTCCTACGCCGAGCCCGACGTCACCAATTGTGGCGGCGTGACCAGCTTCATGAAGATCGCCCGCCTCGCCGAGGCCTTCAATACTCCCGTCACCAGTCATGGCGCGCATGACATCACCGTGCATCTGCTGGCGGCGTGCCCGAACCGATCCTATCTCGAAGCGCATGGCTTCGGCCTTGATCGCTACATCGAGCATCCGCTGGTTCTGGAGCAAGGCATGGCGATCGCGCCGGATCGCCCGGGGCACGGCATCGCCTTCGACTGGAAAGGCCTGGAGCGGCTCAGCGCGGGATGAGGGACGGCTGGCTCGGGCTATCGGCTACAGTGGCGGATGAACCTTACATCCCTGGCGTAGAGGTACGTGTAAGGGTCCACCTGTTCGAGCGCGTGGTGCCGCATCACCCAGTCGCGAACCTCGGGCGCATAGGCCGACATCATCAGCTGGGTCTCTCCGGGGTTCATGCTGCGGTCGCCGTGATGTGCAGCGTGAAACATGAAGTAGCCGTTCGGGGTAATGCAGATCTTGTTGAGGGGAACGGTCCCCAGCACCGTCGTGCAAGAAGACTTGCAGCGACCATCGATCACCACGCGATCATACTCCGCATTGACTTGCCGGTACTTGTAGATGTGCGCGGCGGTGTTGCCGCCAGGGTCGTGAAGATAGTAGATCTTCTCTGCGCGTGCGAAACCCGTCATTACCAAAGAGAAGATCGCGATACTGACTACGGCGAGTATCCGGTGCATATCACTTCCCCTCTTGCGGCCCTCTCTACTTCAACGGGCATTGCGGCATGAGTACTATGCGTGAATCGGTTTCGCAACTTCCGCTGTTGGACCCTTGGGCAGACACAATTGGACATGTTGGCGACATCCGCCGTTGAAACCAGGCTGGAAGACATAGCCTCAAGTCGCGGATCGGGTCTGCGAGCAGGTGCCCTAGTCGCGCTCACGCCAAGCTGCTAGCCTTTTGCGCTTCGGATTGCCCAAAGCGCGATGAGATCATCGCACTTTGGCTCATTGTCTGAGCATGATCCTTTCGGAAAACCGCTTCACACTTTTCCGGATCATGCTCTAGCGAGTTAAGGGATCGGAGCAAATGGACAACCGTAGTGATGTTTGGCGCGGCGTCGACGCGATCAAGCCGCGTTTCATCGAATTGAGCGACCGGGTCTGGGCGATGCCCGAGGTCTGCTATACCGAGGCGCGCTCATCCGCCGAACATCTGGCCGAGCTGCGCCATCAGGGTTTTCGCATCACCGAGAACCTCGCCGACATTCCGACCGCGGTGATGGGCGAATGGGGCGAAGGCGGCCCGGTGATTGCCTTCCTCGGCGAATATGACGCCCTGCCCGGCCTCAGCCAGGAGGCCGGAATCGCCGAGCATCGCCCGGTCGAGAGCGGCGGCCACGGCCATGGCTGCGGACATAATCTGCTCGGCTCCTCCGCGCTGCTCGCCGCGACCGCGGTGAAGGACTGGCTCGCGGCCAACAAGGTGCCGGGCCGCGTGCGCTATTACGGCTGTCCCGCCGAGGAAGGCGGCGCGGCGAAGGCCTTCATGGTGCGCTGTGGCGCGTTCGAGGACGCCGACATCGCCATCACCTGGCATCCGCACAGCTTCTGGGAGGTGGCGGTGACACCGTCGCTCGCCAACACCCGCGCCGATTTCATCTTCACCGGGCGCACCTCGCATGCGGCGGCCTCGCCGCATCTCGGCCGCAGCGCGCTCGATGCGGTGGAATTGATGAATGTCGGCGTCAACTACATGCGCGAGCACATGCCGAGCGACGCCCGCGTGCACTACGCGCTGCTCGACACCGGCGGCATCGCGCCCAACGTGGTGCAGGCCCATGCCCGGGTGCGCTATTCGATCCGCGCCCGCGACTTGCCCGGCATGAACGAGCTGGTCGAGCGCGTGCACAAGATCGCGCAGGGCGCGGCGCTGATGACGGAGACCAAGGTGGAGATGAAGATCATCTCCGCGGTCTCCAACATCCTGCCCAACACGCCGCTGGAACAGACGCTGCACCGGATCATGGAAGAGCTCGGCCCGCCGCATTTCGACGATGCCGACAAGAATTTCGCCGGCAAGATCCGCGCGACCCTGACCGACAAGGACATCGCCTCGGTCTATTACGCGATCGGCATGGAGCCGACCGACCGGCCGCTCGCCGATTTCCTGGTGCCGATCGACGCCAAGCGCAATCCGCTGATCGGCTCGACCGACGTCGGCGACGTCAGCTGGGTGGTGCCGACCGTGCAGGTCCATGCACCGACGGTTGCAATCGGCACGCCGTTCCACACCTGGCAGGTTGTGGCGCAGGGCAAGACGCCGGCCGCGCACAAGGCGATGGTGCAGGCCGCCAAGGCGATGGCCGGCCTCGGCGTCAAGGCGCTGATGGAGCCGGAGCTGATCGCGGCCGCCAAGGCCGACCTCAAGAAGCGGACCACAAGAACGCCCTATGTCAGTCCGCTGCCGGCGAATGTTGCACCGCCGTTGGACATGTCGATCGCCTGAGAGCCGCATTGAGAGCGGGCCGGACCTGCTCTCCGGGATCAAGCAACCGCATATCCACATCGTCATGGCCGGGCTTGTCCCGGCCAACCACGACTTTCTCACGCGGAAACGGAGACGTGGACGCCCGGCACAAGGCCGGGCATGACGAGTTTGTGGAGGGATCGAGCGCATATGCGATAGCTCGGGCTTCGGACGCGAACTCCCGCCTGCGTGGCAAAAAAGCATCTCGGAACAAAGGATAACGAACAAATTTTCCGCACTGCGAGGCGCGCAAGAGCGCGCTTTTGGCGCCGATCTGCTGAACCGATGTGCGGCGAGCGGAGGTTCTGCACAAGCGATAGCCAAAAGACCTAGGCGCTGAAGAGCGGGAGGCGTTGACCTTCGCGGTCATTCGGTGTGCCATCCTGCCGCCAACACGGCGGCCGGTTCCACGGCCCGCCGCAATAACCAATTGAGCCGGACCGAGGGGACAATGTTCGACAAGAATCTGCGGGGCATGATCGACGAGGTGAAGGACGGGCGGATGGATCGCCGCGCCTTCGTCAAGCGAATGATTGCCGTCGGCCTCACCGCGCCGATGGCCAACCAGATCCTTGCGATCGGCGGCGTCGCGATGGCGCAGAGCCCGAATCCCTACAAGCCGACCAAGCGCGGCGGCGGCGGTCCGCTGAAGCTGTTGTGGTGGCAGGGTCCGACCCTGCTCAATCCGCACTTCGCCACCGGCACCAAGGACCAGGACGGCTCGCGGCTGTTCTACGAGCCGCTCGCGAGCTGGGACATCGACGGCCATCTCAACCCGATCCTCGCGGCGGAAATCCCCTCGATCCAGAACGGCGGATTGACCGCCGACGCCAAGACGGTGATCTGGAAGCTCAAACCCGGCGTCAAATGGCACGACGGCAAACCCTTCACCGCCGACGACGTCGTGTTCAACTGGGAATATGCCACCGACCCCGCGACGGCAGCCGTCTCGAGCGGTACCTATTCCGGCATGACCGTGGAGAAGGTCGACGACCTCACGGTCCGCATCAAGTTCAAGGATCCGACGCCGTTCTGGGCCAACGCGTTCGTCGGCGCCTATGGCTGCATCATCCCGAAGCATTTGTTCGCCGAATACAAGGGCAGCAAGTCGCGCGAGGCGCCGAACAATCTGAAGCCGGTCGGCACCAGCCCCTACAAATTCGTCGAGTTCAAGCCGGGCGATCTGGTGCGCGGCGAGATCAATCCCGATTACCACATGCCGAACCGGCCCTATTTCGACACGATCGAGATGAAGGGCGGCGGCGATGCGGTGTCGGCGGCGCGCGCGGTGATCCAGACCGGCGAATATGATTTCGCCTGGAACATCCAGGTCGAGGACGAGGTGCTGCTGCGGCTGGAAAAGGGCGGCAAGGGCAAGACGCTCTATGCCGTCGGCGGCGACATCGAATTCATCGCCATCAACTTCACCGACCCGAACACCGAGGTCGACGGCGAACGCTCGTCGATCAAGACCAAGCATCCGATCCTGTCGGATCCGGCGGTGCGCAAGGCGCTGGCGCTGCTGGTCGACCGCGACTCCGTCAAGAAGGTGATCTACGGCCGCGCCGGCCGCGCCACCGCCAATTATCTCAACGGCCCCGAGGAATTCGTTTCCAAGAACACCAAATGGGAGTTCTCGGTCGAGAAGGCGAGCGCGCTGCTGGAGCAGGCCGGCTGGAAGGTCGGCTCCGACGGCATCCGCGAGAAGGACGGCAAGAAGCTGAAGCTCCTGTACCAGACCTCGATCAACGGCCCACGGCAGAAGACCCAGGCGATCGTCAAGCAGGCCTGCCAGAAGGCCGGCATCGACGTCGAGCTGAAGTCGGTGGTGGCCTCGGTGTTCTTCTCCTCCGACGTCGCCAATCCCGACACCTATTCCAAGTTCTATGCCGACATCGAGATGTTCCAGATCCCGATGACGCAACCCGACCCGGGCCTGCACATGCGCCGCTATCTGTCGCGCAATGCCGCGACCAAGGAGAACAAGTGGCAAGGGCAGAACTTCCCGCGCTGGGTCAACAAGGATTTCGACACGGCGATCGAGGCGGCCGATACCGAGACCGATCCGATCAAGCGGGCCGAGCTCTACATCAAGTGCAACGATCTGATGTGGCAGGACACGGTGGTGATCCCGGTGATGCACCGCCTCGCGGTGGAAGCCTGCTCCAACACGGTGCGGCCCGCGCTCTCCGGCTGGGCCAACCAGACCGACAATCTGCAAGACTGGTATCGTGAAACCTGAGACACGGGGACAGGTCGGAGTTTGAGTAGGTGCATCTTCTCCCTCTCCCCGTTCTTACGGGTCGAGACGAGCGGAGCTCGCTCTTGGAGGGTCGGGGTGAGGGGCTCTATCCGCAAATGCGTTGGAAGGTGAGTTCGTGGAGAGTCGCCCTCACCCGGAATTCAAGCTGTGCTTGAATTCCGACCTCTCCCCGCACGCGGGGCGAGGTGAAGCTCGCCTTTCGACTGGAAGCAAGATCAACGTGCTCAAGGTGCGAGCGTTAGTTAGATGATCTCTCGATGAGTCAATATGTCCTGCGTCGTCTGATGATCGCGATCCCGAGCCTGCTCGGGATTTCGCTCGTGCTGTTCGTGGTGCTGGCGCTCGCGCCGGGCGATCCGTTCAGCGAGCTCGCGACCAATCCGAACGTGCCGCCCGAGGTGCAGGCCGCGCTGCGCGCCAAGTTCGGCCTCGACGACCCGATCTATCTTCGCTACCTGCACTGGCTCGCGGCGATGGCGCAAGGCGACTGGGGCTTCTCCTTTGTCAGTCGGATCAATGTCGACACGCTGATCCTGCAGCGGCTGCCGACCACGCTCTACGTGATCGGCTCGGCCCAGCTGCTGGCACTGCTGATCGCAATCCCGGTCGGCGTCTATGCCGCCACCCGGCCCTACTCGATCTTCGACCAGCTCGCCAACACCTTCGCCTTCATCGGCTTCTCGCTGCCGACTTTCTTCACCGGCATCCTGTTCATCCTGGTGTTCTCGGTGAAGCTGGACTGGCTGCCCTTCGTCTATACCGACGTGCCGGGCAGCGGCATTCGCTGGCTGCTGGAGATGATCCGGCAGGCGATCATGCCGGTGATGGTGCTCGGCCTGTTCCAGGCGGCGTCGATGACCCGCTTCGTGCGCTCGGCAATGCTCGACGTGATCCGGCTCGACTATGTCACCACCGCCCGCGCCAAGGGACTCGGGCAGGCCAAGGTGATCGTCAAGCATGTGATGCGCAACGCGATGATCCCGGTCGTCACGCTGATTGCGCTGCAAATGCCCGCCGTGTTCGGTGGCGCCATCGTCACCGAGCAGATCTTCCGGATTCCCGGTATCGGTTCGCTGCTGATTTCCTCCATCCTCGCCAATGACACGCCGGTCGTGATGGCCGTGACCTTCGTCTTCGCGTGTCTCGTGGTGCTGTTCAACCTGATCGCAGATGTCCTCTATGGCTGGCTTGACCCTCGCATCTCCTTCCGCTGAGCGGCGCGGCTATTCGCCCTGGCGCGAAACCTGGCGGCGCTACCGCCGGCACAGGCCTGCCGTGGTCAGCGCCGTGCTGTTGCTGCTTTTGATCGCGGCCGTCGTGATCGGCCCGTTCGTCTGGCGCGTCTCGATCAGCGACATGGACGTCGTGGCCGGCCTGCAGGGGCCGTCGCTGGCGCATCCGTTCGGCACCGACGATCTCGGCCAGGACCTGCTCGCCCGCATGATCTATGGCGGGCGCATCTCGCTCGCGGTCGGCCTCGCCGCAATGCTGGTCTCGGTGTTCGTCGGCACGCTGATCGGCGCGCTCGCCGGCATGTCGCGCGGCGCGCTCGGCTACGCGTTGATGTGGCTGACCGATCTGTTCCTGTCGCTGCCGCAACTGCCGCTGCTGTTGATGCTGATCTATCTGTTCCGCGACGGGCTGAAGGCGATGTTCGGCCCCGAGGGCGGCATCTTCATCCTGATCGTGCTGGTGATCGGCGGCTTGCGCTGGATGCCGGTCGCGCGCCTGGTGCGCGCCCAGTTCCTGTCGCTGCGCGAGAAGGAATTCGTCGAGGCGGCGCGCGCGCTCGGCGCAAGCCCGGTGCGGCAGGTGGTGCGCCACATCCTGCCCAATGCGCTGGGACCCGTGATCATCGCCGGCACGATCGACGTCGCCGCCGCGATCATCGCGGAATCGACGCTGTCGTTTCTCGGCCTCGGCTTTCCGCCGGATACCCCGACCTGGGGCCGCATCCTCTATGACGCCAAGGACTTTCTCGACATCGGCCCGCATTGGGCGCTGTTTCCGGGCGGCGCGATCTTCATCGCGGTGGTCGCCATCAATTTCATCGGCGACGGGCTGCGCGACGCGCTCGACGCGCGCAAGGTGATCTGATGGCACTGCTCGACATCAAGGGCCTGAAAACCCATTTCACCACCGACGACGGCATCCTGCAGGCAGTCGACGGCGTCGACATCAGCATCAACCGCGGCGAGACGCTGTGCGTGGTCGGCGAATCCGGCTGCGGCAAGACCGTCACCGCGATGTCGATCCTGAAGCTGATCGCGATGCCGCCGGGCAAGATCGTCGAAGGCGAGATCATCTTCGAGGGCCGCGACCTCGTGCCGCTGACCAGCCATGAGCTCGACGACATCAGGGCCAAGGAGATCGGCTTCATCTTCCAGGAACCGATGACCTCGCTCAATCCGGTACTGACCATCGGCGAGCAGATCGCCGAGAGCCTGCGCCGCCACGAGGCGGTGACCAAGAAGCAGGCGCTGGAACGCACCATCGAGATGCTGAAGCTGGTGCAGATCCCCAACGCCGCGGGCCGCGTGCATCATTATCCGCACCAGTTCTCCGGCGGCATGCGCCAGCGCGTGATGATCGCGATGGCGCTGGCCTGCCGCCCCAAGCTCGTGATCGCCGACGAGCCGACCACCGCGCTCGACGTCACCATCCAGGCGCAAATCCTCGACCTGTTGCAGGACATGAAGGAACGCTTCGGCATGGCGGTGATGCTGATCACGCACGCGATGGGCGTGGTCGCCGAGACCGCGCAGCGCGTCGTCGTGATGTACGCCGGCAAGGTGGTGGAGGAGGCGCCGGTCGACGAACTGTTCGGCAATCCCGGCCACCCCTACACCCAAGGCCTGATCCGCTCGATCCCGCGCATCGATCTCGACGCCGCGCACAAGACGCGGCTGGAGGCGATCGGCGGCTCGGTGCCGATCCTGATCAACCCGCCGCCGGGCTGCCGTTTTGCTGCCCGCTGCAAATACGCCATGAGCATCTGCACCGAAAAGGAGCCGCGGCTGCGCGAGATCGCACCCGGCCATCGCATGGCCTGCCACCTCGGAGACGCATCATGAGCGAGCCGCTGCTGCGCGTTTCCAATCTGAAGAAGCACTTTCCGGTGCTGGGCGGCCTGCTCTCGCGCGAGGTCGGCCAGGTCTATGCGGTCGACGGCGTGTCGTTCTCGGTCAACCGCGGCGAGACGCTCGGCCTCGTCGGCGAATCCGGCTGCGGCAAGTCGACCACCGGCCGCTGCGTGCTGCGCCTGATCGAGCCGACCTCGGGCGAGGTCGTGTTCGACGGCCGGAGCGTCACCGGCCTCGGCGGCGGCGACCTGCGCGCCATGCGGCGCAACATGCAGCTCGTGTTCCAGGATCCGTTCGCCTCGCTCAACCCGCGCATGACGGTCGGCGCGATCCTCGGCGAGCCCTTCATCATCCATAACCTCGTGACCTCGGCCAGCGAGCGCGAGGACCGCGTCGCGAGCCTGTTGGTCAAGGTAGGGCTGAAGGCCGAACACATGCGCCGCTACCCGCACGAATTCTCCGGCGGCCAGCGCCAGCGTATCGCGATCGCCCGCGCGCTCACCTTGGAGCCGAAGCTGATCGTGTGCGACGAGCCGGTCTCCGCGCTCGACGTGTCGATCCAGGCCCAGGTCATCAACCTGCTCGAGGATCTGCAGGCCGAGCTGAACCTCACCTATCTGTTCGTCGCCCACGATCTTTCTGTCGTGGAGCACATCTCCGACCGCGTCGCGGTGATGTATCTCGGCCGCATCGTCGAGCTCGCCAAGGCCAGCGATCTCTACCGCAATCCGCAGCATCCCTACACCAAGGCGCTGCTCTCGGCGGTGCCGGTGCCGGATCCCAAAGCGAAGCGCGACCGCATCCGCCTGAAGGGCGACGTGCCGAGCCCGATGAATCCGCCCAGAGGCTGCCACTTCCACACCCGCTGCCCGATCGCCGAAGAGCGCTGCCGGCAGACTGCACCGGAACTGCTGGAAGGCAGGAACGGGCATTCCGTGGCGTGCCATCTGGCGTAGAGTGGATCGCCTGCGACGATCGAGCTGTCGGCGCGACCACTCTCTCACCGTCACCCTGAGGAGCGCGCAGCGCGTCTCGAGGGGTCGACGGCCCCGCTGGTGGCCGTGGATCCTTCGAGGCTCGCTCCGCTCGCACCTCAGGATGACGGGGCAAAAAGCTTCGCCCGCCGCCGCCGCTTCGCAGTCTTTGTCTTGGCCTTCGCTTTGGCTTTCGTCCTGGGCCGCGCGGCCGGCGCCTTCACCTGCGCTTCCTCGCTCTCGCTCGCCTCCATCCGCAGCGTGTCGAGCAGCCAGTCACGAAACGCGCGCATGCCCGGCGTCACGTCGCGCGACTTCAGCCAGGTCAGCCAATAGGATCCCGCCGGGACCTCGGCCGCGAACGGCCGCAGCAGCCGGCCGGAGGTCAACTCGTTGTCGAACATCGCGATCGGCACCAGCCCGACGCCGACGCCGCGCGCGGCGGCCTCGGCCATCGCGACCGAACTGTCGAAGATCGGCCCCTGGATTTTCGGACACGGCGCGCCGGCGACTGCAAACCATAGCGGCCATTCCTCGGCGCGGTAGGAGCGCAGCAGGAATTCCTGCGCGAGATCCGACGGCTTGCGCAGCCGGTCCGCCGCGTCGGGGCAACACACCGGCGAGAGCGGCGCGGACAACAGATGGATCGCCTCGGTGCCGTGCCACGAGCCGTCGCCGAAGCGCAGCGCGAGATCGAGCCCGTCGCCTGCGATGTCGACGCGGTTGTTGTTGGTGAGCAGGCGCAGATCGATATAGGGATGCGCGCGGTTGAAGCGGTCGACCCGTTGCAAGAGCCATCCGGTCGCGAAGGTCGTGACGCAGCCGACGGTCACGACCTCGCGCGTGCCCTTGGCCTCGATGCGGTCGATCGCGGCGCCGATCCGGTCGAGCGCGTCTGACAGCACCGGCAGCAGCGCCAGCCCTTCGTCGGTGAGCACCAGCCCGCGCGGCAGCCGGCGGAACAGGCTCGTGCCCAGGAGATCCTCGAGCTGCTTGACCTGATGGCTGATCGCGGTCTGCGTCACGCGCAGCTCCATCCCGGCACGGGTGAAGCTGAGCAGCCGCGCGGACGCCTCGAAGGCGCGCAGCGCGTTCAGCGGGAGATGCCGGCGCACGGCGTCATGACCAAGTTTTCCTCATGTCTCGCTGTATAAATGATTGTTTGTGCGCCGTCACGCCGTTCGGCAGGTTCGCGCCGCCAACGGGAGATTCGACATGCTGACGAGACGGACATTTGGATTGCACGCGCTGGGCCTTGCGGTGTCCTGCACCTTGCCGAGGCAAGGTGCGGCGGCGGGACCAAGCGAGCCGGCGCAGCGGCTGCAGCAGGAGTTTGCACGCATCGAGCTGGCGACCACCGGCCGGCTCGGCGTCGCCGCGCTCGACATGGAGACGGGATTGCGCGCGAGCCGGCGCGGCGACGAGCGGTTCCCGATGTGCAGCACCTTCAAGGCGATGGCATCGGCCGCGGTGCTGCACCGGGTCGATCGCGGCGAATCCAGCCTCGATCAGCAAATCCGGTTCGAGGCCAAGGATATCTTGGCCAACTCGCCCGTCACCAAGGAGCACGTCGACTCGGGCATGACGCTTGCCGAGCTTTGCGAGGCCGCCATCACAAGGAGCGACAACACCGCGGGCAACATGATCCTCCGCGAGATCGGTGGGCCAGCCGGCCTAACCGGCTTCTTCCGCACCATCGGCGACAATGTGAGCCGGCTCGATCGCTGGGAGCTAGCGCTGAACGAAGGGGTATCAGGCGATCCGCGCGACACCACGAGTCCTGTCGCGATGCTGAAGGATTTGCAGCGCGTGCTGCTCGGCGACGTCCTGTCCGCGGCCTCGCGCCAGAAGCTGATCGACTGGATGGTCGCCAACAAGACCGGCGACGCTCGGCTGCGCGCCGGCGTGCCCCGCGACTGGCGGGTTGGCGACAAGACCGGCACCGGCGAGCGCGGCACTTACAACGATATCGGTGTGTTCTGGCCGCCCGGCCGCAAGCCGATCGTGGTGACGGTCTACCTGACCGGGGCAAGCGCCCCCATGGAGAAGTGCAACGAGGTGATCGCCAATGTCGCCCGCGCCGTCGCCAATGCGAGCGCCGGGCAGAGCGGCTAAACCAGCGACGCCGCGATCAGCGGCGCCGGCAACATCAGGTCGGCCAGCGACCAAGCAAGTCGCTCGCCGCCTCGAACAACGCTGCAACGCGCAACAGTTCGGCATCGGTCCGGAAGCGACCGACCAGGTGCAGTCCGATCGGCAGGCCGTCGCGGCCGAAACCTGCGGGGATGCTGACGGCGGGATGCCCGGTCATGTTGAACAGCATGGTCCAGGGAAACCAGTGCGGCCGCACGCTGTCGAAACTCCGGCCGTCGATCTCGATCGCGCCGAACAGGTCCTGGTCGATCGGCAGCGCCGACCGGGTCAAGGTCGGCATCGCCAGGAGATCGCCGCGCGCGAACAGCGACTGCACTCGGCGGAACAGCGCGGTGCGGTCGAACATCGCCCGCTGGTAGTCGACACCGCTGACCTGCGCCGCCAGCGCGAGCTGCTTCAGGAAGGTGGCGCTGAGATCATTCGGATGATCGGCCGCGAGCTTCTCGAAGCGGGTGCGCCAGACGGTGTGATTGATCGCACGCCAGATCGGCTCGATGTCAAAACCGTCGCCGGAAAACTCTTCGAGCTCAGCGCCGAGGCTCGCCAGCCGGTCGAGGCTTGCCTTGAACGCCGCAGCCACATCTGATGTGACCGGACGCCCCGGCGGCGACACGCAGAACAGCACCCGCCGGCCCTTGAGGTCGCCGCGCGGCGCGGCAAGGCCGAGATAGTCAGGCACCGGCACCCCGATCGACCAAGGGTCCGACGGGTCCTCTCCCGCCATCGCCTGCATCATCAGCGCCGTATCGGCAACGGTGCGTGTGGTCGGTGTGACATAGGTCTGGTTGCCGAAAGCATCCTGCACCTGGCTATGCGGGATCACTCCGTTGCTCTGCTTGATTCCGACCACGCCGTTGCAGGCGGCGGGAATCCGGGTGGAGCCGCCGCCATCGGTCGCAACCGCCAGCGGCGCGATGCCGCTCGCGACGGCCACCGCCGCGCCGCCGCTGGAGCCGCCACTGGACCGCTCGGCACTCCATGCATTGCGCGTCCGCCCGAACAACGGCGAGTCGGTCAGACACTTGCTGCCGAACTCCGGCGTCGTGGTCTTGCCGATCAATATGCCACCCTGGGCACGGAGGCGGGTCACCGCGACGGCATCATTGTCGGGCACGTTGTCCCGGTACGGCACCGCGCCGAAGGTCGTCCGGACGTCTTTGGTGTTGACGATGTCCTTCACGGTGAAGGGAACGCCGTGGAGCAGACCGGGCGGCTCGCCGGCCGTGATTTGCCACTCTGCGGCTTTCGCCTGCGCCATCGCCGCATCGCCGCACAACGTGATGAAGCAGTTCAATTCGGGTTGCAGCCGCTCGGCACGGGCGAGCACCGCGCGCGTAACCTCGACGGGCGAAACCTCCTTGCGGGCGATGCGCCCGCGAAGCTCAACCGCAGACAGCAGACACAGATCATCGCTCATTCGGGCAAAGACTCGCGCAGAGATGGTCGACGCCCGCATCGTGCCGCGCGACATGCGGCAAGTCCATCGGCTCGGACGCATGGCGCAACGCCGCGGCGCCGCGACGGCGCATGGCCTGCCGGGTGCCGGCGGGCCCTTCCCGGCCGCGCGGCTTGGCAGCGACGGAGGATCATGCGACGCTCGATCCGCCATACGGAGGAACACGTCTTGTATCGCCGCCTCGCCCTCGCCGCGCTGATCGTTGCCGGCAGCGTGCACGGCAGCCTCGCGGCGGCCGATCCGGCACGGTGCCGCGAGCTGATCCGCAAATACGAAACCGACAAGGCCCAGCTCAGCGCGGTCGAGATCTCGCTGTCATTGTTCGCGGCCGCCAATGCCGATTGCATCAACCTTGCCACCGAGCTGCTCGATCACGGCGCCTCGGTCGATGCGCGGGACCGGCTGGGCGCGAGGCCGCTGAGCCACGCCGCCCGCTCCGGCCATCTTGCCATGGTCGACCTGCTGCTGGCGCGCGGCGCGCCGGTCGATGCGCGCAACCTCGCGGGATCGACCGCGCTGTATTTTGCCGCCGAGCGCGGCCATGTCGCGATCGTGCAGCGGCTGATCGACCGCGGCGCCGACGTCAATCTCACCGGACGCAGCGGCGCCTCCCCGGTCGCGGCCGCCGCCTATGCCGGCAGGGACATGGTGGTGCGCATGCTGCTGGCGCACGGCGCCGACGGCCGCAAGGCAGACGACACCGGCAAGCCGCCGGTCGTCTATGCCGCGGCGGGCGGCCAGCTCGGCATCGTCAAGCAGCTGCTCGCGCGCGAGATCGACATCAATGCGCGCTACGCCAACGATCTGACGCTCCTGATGTGGGCGGCCGGGCCCGATGAGACCGTGCCGGAGGCGCAGGCGCTCGAGGTCGTCTCATACCTGCTGGAAGGCGGCGCCAGGGTCGACGACCGCGATGCGCGCGGCCGCACGGCGCTGATGATCGCCGCCGAAGGCAATCATCCGGCGATTGCCAGGACACTGCTCGCGCATGGCGCCGATCCTGCGCTGGCCGACAAGGCCGGCAAGCATGCCGCCGATCTCACCATCCTCTCAGTGCTGCGCGAAGAGCTGACGCCGCGTTAGCAATCGCGAGGGCAGTGCGCCCCCTCTCCCGCTTGCGGGGGAGGTCGCATCGCATCGAAGATGCGATGCGGGTG